>CAZUXO010000356.1:0-13189 GCA_964624325.1 uncultured Dehalococcoidales bacterium | reverse complement strand
AAGCTAGGGGCTAATGTCACACTGGTTGAAAAAAGCAGGCTTGGAGGGGCATGCCTTAACCAGGCCTGTATCCCAACGAAAACGCTGCTTCATTCCCTTGCTATACTCCAGTCTGTAAACCATGCCCCTCATTTTGGCGTTACCACCAGTCAGGCAACTATCGACATTGAAACACTTCGCCAGCGTAAAAATGCGGTAATCGCGATGACGACCTCCGGCATTGGGCAGCTTATGGATCAAAACGGCATCAAAGTGATCAATGGTAATGCCCGCCTGCATTCTTCGACCAACATCGAGATAACCAAAGACGATGGGGTTCAGATTCTCAAAGCGGACAGGACAATCATCGCCACGGGGTCTATCCCCTACCGCTTGAATGTCCCAGGAGGAGAAGATTCCGCTGTCCTGTGTTCCAGCGACGTACTAGACCTCCAACACGTTCCGCAGAGTCTTGTGATGGTTGGCGGGGGCGTAGTGGGTGTGGAGTTGTCTGTTATTTTAAATAGATTGGGCACCAGAGTCACAATTCTGGAAATAATGCCCCGTATCCTGCCATGCGAGGATGCAGAAGTCACCCAGATATTAGAACGATCCCTGAAAAAAGATGGAATCCAGATATTCACCGGCGCGCAAATCGACCGCATCGAGACTTTCCATGATGGTAAGCGCATACATTTTAAGTGCGGAGACGTCCATAATACGCTCGTTGCCGAAGCTGTCTGCGTCACCATCGGCCAGAAGCCTTTTTTTGAAGGATTGGGATTGACAGATTGCGCTGTAAAAACCGGAATGCGCGGCATTGAGGTAGACGCCCACATGCTCACCAGTGCACCCGGCATATTCGCCGCGGGAGATGTAACGGGTAATTCCATGTTGGCATATGTAGCTATGGCTGAAGGGCGCGTCGCCGCCGAGAACGCCCTCGGCATCGATTCGGTAATGAATTATTCCGCGATACCCCGATGTGTTTATGCTTCATCTCTCGAACTTTCCAGCGTGGGTCTCACTGAAAGTGAAGCACTCTCGAAAGGCCTAAAAATAAGGTGCCTGCGCTCCAATATGGCGGCCAATGCCTCTGCTACTATCCTAGGAGAAAGACGCGGAATGGCCAAGATAATAGCTGCCGAAAAAAGCGGAGAAGTGCTTGGTGTTCATATCATTGGGCCCGGGGCATCGAACCTAATTGCTGAGTGCGCCCTCGCCGTAAAACTGGGAGCCACGGCCAACGACCTGGCGCAAACCGTCCATCTCCACCCCACCCTCTCCGAAACCATTTGGGAGGCTGCGCTCGGAAATCTCTAGCCGACTGATCCAGATAAGAAAAATCCCTTCACAAGTTTGCGAAAGAATTCCTTTTCCAACCTCTTCAAGGTTTCATATTTTGATAACCTTGCCAGCTTCGAGCAAGACATTCACAATATCGTACATATTACCGGCTATGCCAAATTTCAACTTGTCAAGAATGCCGTAATAGTTAAGGCAGGTTCCGCAGGATATTATCTGCACACCGTCTGCGGTTAGAGCCGCCAGGCTGTCCAGCATATCAGAGCCTTCTGTGGTCAGTTTAACGCCGTTATTGATAAACATGATTTTCTCAGGTTTTGGTTCGGAATCATGCAGTGTGTTAAGAAACGCTTTCATCAGTATCCCACCCAGTCGTTCTTCACCTACCCCCAGTTGATCGGTAGTAATAAAGACCACCACTCCGCCGGTCGTGGGAACATTTACTGCCCCGACAGGTTTTTTACCTGCGTCCGGGTTACGTGTAATATGCATGTAGAACAGCCCAGAACCCCGGTCTTCAATATCGACCTTGTGTCCCTGACTCTGCACGTAACGACGGACGTTATCGCGGCTTACAATGCTATCGACGACGACCACCAGATTATCCTCGGTCAACTTTTCCAAGGCCTTTTTAGTGTTGACCACAGGTAACGGGCAGGTCTGTTTTCGGCAATCGATTTCGTTGACCATTTTTCCTCCTATGGTTTGGGCATTAACTCCAGATGTATCTCACCTTTGACCTGCTCGGCTTTTACGCTATAATTTTTGCTTTCTGCCAAACGTGTCACGTGTTCTCTTGCGGTCCCGCTATCTACCTTTACCAAAAAGGATTCTTTCGGGTGGCTTGCCATAGCCTTTTGCACACGAACCAGGGGAATAGGGCACGCCAATCCCAGCGTATCTATTTCAAGCATATTCCCTCCTATTTGCAGGCATCATTATAACAAACACCGCTCCACGAGCAGTAATTCTGTTTTGCAACTATGGGAAACTGGTCGATTATTTCTTTGACCTTGGTGGCAGGAGTTGGCTGAACCAGCATGCCCGCTGTACGGTTGGTGCGACAGGCAAAAATAGCCGCATCCTTGGGCTCTAGCCCGGCGTATACTAGACCCGACACAAGTCCGGTAATGGTATCTCCAGTGCCGCCGATAGGTTCCAGTGTGGGCACATTTGGTTCGGTGATAGTCGCCAGTATTTGTCCTTCTGTGGCAACGTAGTCCGTTTTACCTTTTACAAGCAGAAGTTTGGAGGCGCTTTTATTCTTAAAAGCATCTTCAATCTGGTTAGGTATCTTTTCAGCGTCACAATCAAACAGGTGGTGAGATATATAGGCAGGGTGGGTGGCCTGCGGGTCCGCCAAAAAGGCTATCTCGGAGGGGTCGGGGGTAAATATGTCAAACTCTGAAGCCAACCCCGCACCTTTGGCGGCGTACATGGCTCCGGCGTCGGCTATCATGAAGGGCCGTTTTTCGCATGCTTTTATAGTTTCACACAATTTTTTGAGCAGTGCCATGATAGGTAGACTGTAATGCAAAGTTAAAACATCAGGTGCCAGTTTAACAACATGTTCAATAAGGTGGTTGTATATATCACGCGTACCTTTGCCATCGCCAATATCACCGGCCACCAGCACGTATGGAGCCTCCAGCTTGAAGTAACTGGTCATGGCCAGAGCCGCGCTGATCATGGCGCCTGTACCCTGAGTGCGCGAAAAACGCTGGCCATCAGCAACCAGATAATCTCCCTCCTGCCGCACCTGCCCGTAGGTCATCGGAAGATTTTTGTCAGGGATAGTGCCAAAAAGTAGCATCATGAACGACCACCTCCCTTAAAGATATTGAGCGCTTCTTCGTAAGCCCGCTGCAGCATGGTGGCACACAGGGTAAAACCCAGTTCATTGGGATGGGGCGCTGACACAAGAGTTTTATCCACCATCTCGGCGTTCAGATAGGGAATGTCGGGACACCCGCCACCGGATATGTTGACGATGAGACCGCTCCCCTTTTCAAAGGAAATTTTCATATTTCCGGCCTTCACCATCACCCACTTGCCGAAGTCGGTTACCTTGACGATGTCGCACATCTGGGAGGCACTTTTGGTCAACGGCATAAACCTTACAAAAGGGACATTCTTTTCTTTAAACAAGCGCTCTATACCTGCTTGTTCCACCAGATTGACTTCAAGAGCAAGGTCGCAGCCCATGCGGAGGTCGGGTGGAGGAGCCACCAGTTTAACATCGTACTCGGCAGCTTTTATAGCCCTTTCACCCTTCATCGCTCCAACGACATCATGAAAAATGATGATACCATCGCCTACGAATTTTGCCTTGCTTTGTTTGGTAGCTTCCATGATTCTCACCCCCGAAAATATTTTCCCTTAGGATGTTTCTTTTTCTTTCATGAGGAAGCCGACAGCAACACAGAATACGAGCCCCGCTACCACGGCCCATGGGCCATACTTGCCCAGAGTCCCCGTGGCTCCACCACTGGAAGCTGCCAGGAAATTTACCCCTATGGCCCCGCCTGCGATATATCCCAGCACGCTGATACCGGCATCAGTATCGCCTTCACCAGCGAGTGCCAGGTTACGGGTTGGGCATCCTCCCATTAATGTTGCGGCTAAGCCAAAAAGACTGAAACCCAGGAAAGTCCAGATGTATTGTGGCCATGCAATAGCGCCTGCAGCATCCACATAAGGCAAGGCAATGGGTTGCTTGGTAAACCCCCAATGGTAAATAATATCCGGTGAAGCTAATAGACCACCTGTAACAAAGTTGCCAACGATATAGTTGGTAACTAAAGCTCCCAAGACAAACGCTACCAGTCCGCTAAAAAGGTAGAAATCCTTGGCCATGAACACGTCACGCCACCCGCCGATTGTACAAAAGCGCGTTCTTTGCAAAATGAAACCGACCACCAACCCTATCAGTAGACCAATCCACCACTGCACATGTTGCGACCCGGGGCCGGTAGTGCTGAAAGCCACAAAAGCGGGCTTGACAACCAAAAGAATAAAGAGGACCAGGGCCACACCTACGATGATTAACCCGGCGATTGGAGACGTCTTAGTGGTGCGTCCGAGAGTAAACCCTTGCTTCAAGAAGAAAATACCCATTAGGATGCCCAATATCAATCCACCCAGTGCCACCAATGCGCTTAAATCACCACCACCTAATCTGAGCATCATACGAATAGTACAACCTAAAAATACCAGCGCTCCGACCATCACACAGATGGCGAGGATGAAGCGTATGATAGGCGATGAGCCTCCTCTTGGTCGCCATTCGCGGAACGCCAATGAAGTTCCGAAAGCACCTATTATTACGCCCAGTATTTCAGGACGTAGATATTGAACCGTTGCAGTGGATTGAAATTTTAATGCACCGGCTATGTCTCGAACAAAGCACGCAACGCAAAAACCCATGTTCAAGGGATTACCCCAGTTCACTGCAAGTGCACCCAGGGTTCCTAAGACCAGCCCTCCGAGGATTATCCATTTGTTTTTACCCAGAAAGCTCAGCAATGTTCCCCTCCTTTAATAAATTTAGTATGGTTTTCTCTTATGCTTCTTATGGTTATTATTGTCTGTCCTTTCACCTCCTAATCCGATATTCTCAATATGATAGCCACATCATATAAATATTGCTTACTTTATGTATAAATTATATGGATGGTTAGGCCATAAGTCAATACTTCTACAGACTTTTTATAGGAATATTTTCCACTTGACAGAGTCCGTTCATCAGGCTAGATTTAACACGTATCTTATATAAGAGGTGACGTATGGCCGAGGTCACTGCAGTAGCTTCACTGGACACACGCGGCAAAATTTGCCCCGAACCTAATATCATGATCAAGGACAAGCTGCCCGAGATCAAACCTGGTGAGATTTTGGAAGTTGTCGGAGATACTCTGAATAAGCGGAATATGGAACGCTTCGTGAGGATGCGCGGTCACGAGTTGGTGAGTTCTGCTGTTGAAGGCGAGATTTTCAAGATGCTGGTGCGCAAGGCGGAGAAAGAGCGCACCGACATACCGCTCAGCCAGTGCACACTGCTCAAACCTCAATCATTCTAAATCAGGGTTGCCCCTCAATTGAGCGACCGCCTTTTAGAGTATTTTGCAACCTTTGTGACTACTTATAATTCGGCTTCGGGCCAGGTTATAGTAGGCTTACTTGGTAAATCCTATTTTTGAATTCCTACCGTGGTTGTTCATGCAAGTTAGTGCTCCGCTTTTTACTCTTCACTCATCTTAAGTGCTATTATGTTCCGGAAATATTTGAGCATAATAGAAACGGGAGACTTTTCTCATTCTATTATCCTTTTCCTTCAAAACCAAAGTAATTTAATGGTATAACGAACCGACGGAGGATGACATGGACTACCTGAAGACACTATACGATCTCATATCCATCGACACCACCGTGCCACCGGGACGGAATTACGAAAAAGCAATGGATTACCTTGAACCATTATTTCAGCAGTTCGGTTGCAGTTGCCACAAAATAAACATACCCCTTGAACACGCCGAAGGTCGTGAGGGCCGCGTCGCCCTCATCTGCCACAGGCGTGAACCTGGGAACCCCCGGTTGATTTTCTATGGCCATATCGATGTCGTGCCCTCAGAAGGCTGGGACGCATTCAATCCGCGCCTTGTAGACGGAAAGGTGTACGGCCGCGGTAGCGCCGATATGAAAGGTGCGATTGTCGCTCTTCTCATGGCCCTGGAGGCATTACAGAACTGTCGGTTAAAATACGACGTTTCCATTGCTATCACGGTTGACGAAGAACTTAGCCAGGCCAGCCAATTGCGCTACCTGGCCACTTTTATCAATCCCGTGGCTAATGCCCGCGTGTTTTCCCTTGATTCCAACTTCGGTTTTGTATCGGTCGCGGGTTTGGGCGCTCTTCAAATGGAAATCAAGGTCAAAGGTCGTTCAGTGCACTCCGGGCTTTCCCATCTTGGCGTCAATGCTGTCGAACAGGCCGTACCCATCCTAGAGGCTTTGCTAGACCTCAAATCCAAGATTTTACAGAAAATATCTAGTGTTCTCGTACACCCTGACACCGGCCTCAAATTCATGGAGCCACGCCTGAACATTAACATGATACATGGTGGTCTGAAAGTAAACATCGTACCTGATGAGTGCATCATCTCGGTTGACCGTCGGCTCATACCGGAAGAAAAACTGGAGGATGCCGAAAATGAAATCAGGGAGGCGCTGGCCACAGTGCACGGGGTGGACTGGGACGTGAATAAAGTCATGAGCATACCGACCATTCCACCCTGCCATGATCCTATGGTAGATGAGCTTGCAGCTGCCATAAAGAAGGTGACTGGGAACGATGGACGCTACGGCGAAATGGGTTCGGGCGACCTTAGTCCGGTGGTTCACAATGATTGGAATGGCAGCGATTTCGGTCTGGGCGTTATCCGCACCGAATGCAATATTCACGGCAAAGAGGAATTTGTTTATATCAAAGATATTGAGGACCTATTCAGGATAATCGTGGAATTCTTGAAAGCCTAGAGCCCCACCCCATCTTATTCAACGGTGCCCAGTACTCAACACTCTTAGATTTACAGTAATGTCTGGTGGGGAAGCGGGGACTTGAACCCCGACGCCTTTCGGCACAAGATCCTAAGTCTTGCTCGTCTGCCAATTCCGACACTTCCCCGCGACGCACGAGTTACGCATAAGAGTCTTGTTAATCACTGTCCGAAAAAGTTAACCAAAGTTAACCAAACCATTACGCACGAAATGATAGATGCATTTCTCGGTTCAAGGAGACAGGGTCTATCTACCAAAACGATAACATTTTATCACAGTTGCTTATCCAAGGCTATCGGTATTCAGCTTTGTCCAGAAGGTTATTTTGCGTAAATCAGGGAATACCGTAGGTAGCAGAGTTGTTATCAAGAAAGATCGGCAAATGAGGCGGATAGAAAGTACACGTAATCAAGATCAGTGCCAAAATGATAATACAAATAAATGCAACCCTGTTTGCATACTTCGGGAACACCTTTGAAGTCATTATCTTGTGACTGATCAGTTGCCCTGCGATAATGGCAAACAAGAAGATAGCAATGTCAACTATTAATATCTCTTTCCCGATGATAGCTGTATAAGAATAAAACACCAAGCCCGTGATGATCGGTATCAAATATATAGCTATTCCCTTGGCGACCAAGAAATTCCTGGTATATGTTCGCAAGAATCTATATTCAATTGCAGCAAAAAGACACATCGGCCAGAAACCTTGTTTGAAATGCTCCCATACGCTTTCGTTCACCGAGGCTATCGCACCAACTATTCTTGAATCTCCAGACCACTCAAAGATAAAGTGCAGAAGTGCCCCAAGGAAAAATACGAAAATAATTCCAGCCAGTTCCCATTTAAGGATGGTTCTGTTACCGCGTGTTAGTTTTTGATCATTCTGGACATTCATAAGAAGCACAAATTATCATTGAGGCGCGTTGCTTGTCAAATGCGACGGGTTAATTATCCAAGCCTCAATCAAGCTTTATATTCTGAATTATACGATCCGAACAACGTGCCTGGACGGTGAATTGTTTCAATTGATAACTGCCATGATTAGTTAATTATCCTAGGATCCGTCGGTGTTCTACCTACCGACGAGATAGGCATTGGCGGAATTTTTTAAATAGCGCGGATTATTGTACAATTAAATCTTAAATCATCGACTTTTAAAAGTGTCATGTATTGCCTTTGCAAATTATAAAATATTGAATAACTCAAACAAAGACAAAAAAAGAAACATGCCCACCAACCACACATGGATAAGGTTCGGTAAACCGCGTTTTACATTAAGAGTTAGATTTGTAAGTTTGGTGGTAACGGGTTCTCTTCTGGCGGGTGCCACGGCAGGTTTCTTTGTTATACGCGACGTCTATGATTCTGTGCGCGGAGAAGTGCTTGACGAAAATCTCGCACAAGCTACCTTGACCGCAGACTATGCTTCCCGCTACATGCAGAAAATCAAGGAAAACGTGGATTTATTCAAGGCGCGATTTACCACTACACAAGCTGTATTGGACAATGAACCGGAACGCCTTCAAGCTTCTCTCAAACTGTTTGCAGACAGTCAGTCTGGGCTGGATAGTATAGGCATATTAGATGAAAAAGGCATCCAGCTTGTGTCAAATAATACCAGTGCAGGAACGGTTGGGCAATCATATGCTGATAGGGAATACTTTCAGCATGTATCAGCGACACGTCAGCCATATCTGGGCATAGCCATTACATCGGCAACCACTGGAAGCGTGTGTGTTCCTTACGGTGTTCCAATCCTGGATACCCAGAATAAAATTCGCGGCATTCTGGTCGCCAATATCCACATTTCAAGCTTATCAGACTCCATTGTAAATGTTAGTTTCGGCTCCAAATCGCGCGCCTCGATAGTAGACTTGCGCAATGGCGGAATGATACTTGCGCACACTGACCCATCGCGCATCTTGACCCCATTATCAGTGGAGAATGAAGCCTTCAGTCGCTTGCTGGCTGGTGAAAATGACGCCATTGAGACGACCAATAACAGTGGGGAATTGGAATTAATTGGGTTTTCGGTAGTACCCGGTGTACCCTGGGGCATTATGATAACTACAACTAGTGCAACAGCGCTAGCCCTGGTGGGTCCTCTAACCAATAATATCATTCTGATTAACGGGTTTATCGTCACACTGGCAGCCATCATCGGCGCAATCATAATACTCGGTGTCACAGGACCTATAAGACGATTGGTTGAAGCGACTGGAGAGATAGGCCGCGGCAACCTCGACTATAAAGTGCCCTCAGCTGGCAATGATGAAATAGGCGACCTGTCCCAAGCCTTTGGCCGCATGGCGCAAGAACTGAAACAGACCCTTGTTTCCCGAGATGAGTTGGTTATGGAGGTTTCGGAGCGTAAGCGGGCGGAACAGGCCTTGGCTCATGAAATAGAACGACGTATTGGATTGTTTGAGCAAACTCCAGTAGGTATCATTATTTATGATCCCAAATCCTTGCGCTTTATTGAGTTCAACCGGGTAGCACATGAACAACTTGGTTACACCAGAGAGGAATTCGCCAAGTTAGGCATTCCCGATATTGAAGTAGTTAAATCACCCGAAGAGGGCCACAGCAGGGATAACATCGAGATGGATGTTAGATCAAATTTTGATACTGTTCACCGCACCAAGCAAGGTAAAATACGTAATGTTCAGGTGACAGCACAAGCTATTAATTTAGGTGGCCAAGTTGTTTACCAGAGCATCTGGCAGGACATTACTGATCGCAAACAAGCGGAAAAAGAAGCCCTTATGCTAAGGGAGGAAGCCGAGGTCTCAAACCGCCTGGCCGCTGTAGGCGAGATGGCCGCAGGAATCTCCCATGAAATAAACAATCCCCTTACCAGTGTCATCGGCTTCTCCGAGTTGCTGATGGAGGCTGATACGCCGGTAAACATCAAAAAGCATGTCAGGATAATCAACAACGGCAGCAAGCGAGTCAAAGAAATCGTCAAACGTATGCTCACCTTTGCCAGACAGACCAAACCGGCAAGAGCCTTTACCGATATACATGAACTTATTGATAATACCCTGGAAATCAGAGATTATGTTCTTAAAACTGCCAATATCAAGGTTGTGAAATATTATGACCCGGAGTTGCCATGGACTTCGGTTGACCAGGGACAAATCCAGCAGGTATTCCTCAACATCATCGTCAATGCCGAATATGCCATGAAGAAAGCCCACAACAGGGGTACTTTAACGATCGCCACCGAAAAGACTGATAATCATATCCGCATCTCCTTCAAGGATGATGGTACAGGTATGGATGAAAACACTAAAGAAAAACTCTTTCATCCGTTTTTCACCACAAAGGATGTCGGGGAAGGTACTGGCCTGGGGTTAAGCCTATCGCGTTCCATCATACTGGAACACGGCGGTACGATTGAAGTTGAGAGTGAACCCGAGAAGGGGGCTAACTTCATAATCACTCTGCCGCTAACACACGTTGATGATGTTGCAGTAAAAACCCCAACCGTTGATAGTGCCACACCAATTGAAAATACCAAACCAGCACGCATACTGGTGGTTGATGATGAAGTGGACATAGGAGATCTGGTCACCACAATACTGTGTGCAAACGGACACACGGTAGATGTTACTGTAGGTTATAAAGGGGCGCTAAGAAAACTTGAAGGCAACAGCTATGATGCTATTCTCATGGATATTCGCATGCCCGGTATGAGTGGTATCGAGTTATATGAGCTAATGATAAAGACCAACCCTCGCATGGCAAACAAGTTCATTTTTATAACCGGGGATACTTCAGATGCCAATACCAGAGCTTTCCTTGAGCATAACAAGTTAGCTTATATCACTAAACCTTTTGACAGGGAAATATTGTTACAGAAAGTGAACGCTCTGTTATAGGATTATCGTTGTCCTGAGGTAATCCGTATGTCTGACCGGAAAACTATCCCTGACGGTTTTGAAATTCCACAGACAAAATCGCCTTCGTGTCCGTGTAGTTTGTGTTAAGTATCTGATCCTGTAATATACTCAATACCAATGATTACTGAAAACGTTCTCTCGGTTATGGCAGAATTACCCCCCGGAGTCGAACTGGTGGCAGCGGCTAAAACACGCACACCCGGGGAGATTTCAGAAGCAATCGGAGCCGGCGTTCTAATATTTGGAGAAAACTACATCCAGGAAGCTGAAATAGCGCATGCTGCAATCGGATGCAGGGTCAGATGGCACTTCATCGGAAAACTGCAAAAAAACAAGGTAAAAAAAGCCGTCAGTTTGTTCGATATGATAGAAACAGTAGATTCCCTTTCGCTAGCCCAGTCTATTGACAGGGAGAGTTTGCTTGCTGGCAAAGTTATGCCGGTGTTGATCGAGGTCAACTCAGGGCTTGAACCCCAGAAATCAGGCGTCTTACCCGAGAACGTTGAGGCACTGGTCAAACAAATAGCGTCCCTTGAGAACTTGAGAATACAGGGATTGATGACCATGGGTCCGCATTACGGGGATGCTGAAGCGGTCCGTCCTTGCTTCACCCGGACGCGACTGATTTTCCAACAACTCAAAGATCTCGAAATCGAGGGGGTCGAGATGCGATACCTCTCAATGGGTATGACCAACTCCTACAAAATCGCAATCGAAGAAGGTTCAAACATGGTCAGGCTAGGGAGCAAGATCTTCGGGGAAAGGCACTAGGCTAGCGTCTTCAAACCCTTCGCCACCTGGTGGAGATCTGTAAAAGGCGTATGGGCCACACCTGCGGCTTTACAACTGGCAGTGAGATTGTCTATGGAGAAGATATGGCTGCACATTCTCGCGGGTGGAAAATCCGATGAACCGTTACCGATATAGATAACGCGGTAACCCTGTTTTAAAAAATCCCTCGTGTAAGCCTCTTTGAAGCCATCCTCAATAGGTGTTCCATCAGGTGCCTCGTACCAGGCTTCGATTCCATCGGTTTTGAAATTGGCGCGTGCGGCTACAAACTCCAATTCATTCAATCCAAGCATGTTAAGAATGGCATCGATATAGAACATCATGCCATTACTAACGATCACAAACCTGAATCCGAGTTCGCGACAGGTTTCAAGTAGCTCAGGTAGTCCGGGGCGTATCACGGCGTTCTCGCGTACGAAGCCATCGAGTGTTACTTTATCCGCCTTAACTTTGGAGAAGACAGTGGCATTGAAGCGGTTAACTGACATCTTTCCTTGCATGTATTCCTTCAAAAGATCCCGCCAGCTATTCCCGGTAAATTCATCCAGAATCTGGAAGCTTACGTCTCCGACGGTAATGGTGCCATCGAAATCACACTGCACCAGTGTAGGCAAATGCTTAGATGGCACGAGCTACTTCTTGAATTGGTAAATCTTTTTCCAGTGTAGAGGGTACAAGATTTCTGATGGCCAAACCTTCTTTCAATGTCTCCCCATTCTCTGTCTGCACAGTTTTTGGTTCAAGTTTATACAATTTATCAGGGCTTTCAAGATGATCTATGAAAAGCACCCCATTCAAATGGTCAATTTCGTGTTCCAAAGCCTGGGCCAGCAACTCCTTAGCCCTTATCTTTAGTGATCTTCCTTCAATATCGAGACACTTGACAGTGACAGAAACTGCGCGCTTGACCTTACCCTGATAACCCGGAAGGCTTAGACATCCTTCTTCGACTTCCCGTTCACCAATACGCTTGATAATCTCAGGGTTTATGATAGCAAAAGGGTCTTCATCCGGCATCCATAAAACTGCCACCCGCAGCGAAACGCCTATCTGAGGGGCAGCCAATCCAGCTCCATCGGACTTCTCCAAAGTATCAACCATATCATCCACTAATTTCAAAACAGATCTATCTATCTTGAGGACGCGTTTGGTTTTGCGTCTCAGTACCGGGTCTGAAATGTGATGAATTGTTTTGGCAGCCATGGTTTTCAATACCTATAAAACTTGTCAGACAGATATAAACTTCAATATAATAATTTAGCATAGAATAGCTTGGAGCGTCCACTTCTACGCGATAACTGGCTGGTGGGTAAGATTTAACGATTATTCCTGATCCTTTTTTTAAGGAGAGCTCCGCATATTTACCTGCTGCCGCCATTATGCTACTATATTAAGGCTTGCGTCGGGGTGTAGCGCAGCCTGGTAGCGCACCTGAATGGGGTTCAGGTGGTCGGAGGTTCAAATCCTCTCACCCCGATTACGCACAACTCAGGCACAAATTCCAACCCACTTTTAGCTTACCATAATCCATTCTGGAGCCGTTTTGGCATCACTTTATGTAAATTTGGCATCACTTTATGTAATATCGATTCATGTGGCATTGTTCAGTCAATATACGATACCAAAATCGCCCTTAACCTCACCGACCG
>CAZUXO010000355.1:0-4974 GCA_964624325.1 uncultured Dehalococcoidales bacterium | reverse complement strand
AGGATTCGTTATCGGGCCGTTGATCAATCCGGTATACGGAGGCCAGAACCAGGGACCGTAGTCCCATCTACCCATAGCGTTTGCACCTGAAAGATCATAGGGGTTCTGGTTTGGCATATAGACATGCGGGAACCATAAATTGCCGAACCCGCCAGATTTTGTGCTATTCCACGTGGGGTCCTGCGCCGCTAGTTGGCCGGCCTGTGGTACAAAAGTTTTGTCTTGAATAATCAGTGGAATCTGTGTTGCCGGGATAGTGCCGGCAGGAACGCTAACGGCTGGGGATGTCCCCGGGATGGTGCCGCCGCTGATCATGGCTTGTTCCACAGGGTCGGTAACAATATAACCGGCCGCCAGCCCGTCGTAGACATTCAACCGGGTTAAACCCAGGGCGTGGTCATGGTAGAACATCAAACGGGCACTCTGCTGATTTGTGTAATAGAGTGTGACCGATCCTCCCGGCGCCACCGGCATATCGGGCACGTTTTGTGTGCTGACTCCCTTCGTGTAACTTGTTGACTGTAACGACGGAGCCACCCATTGGTGGGGAGTGCCGTCACTAATCCAGGGACTCATGCCACCATGCAGATGGATAACAGAGCGGTTATCAGTGAAAATCTCGCTACCACCATTGGGGCCTGTTCCGGCTCCCATCATGGTTGTATCCACGGGTACGAACAGGTCTCCACCGGACGCTGTGGTTGGCAGAAGATTGGTGAATTTAATCCTCACGGGGCGGTCTCTGGCGGCCACCACGATCGGCCCCAGATAGTGCACGGGAGCGGGAGCCACCGTATTCGCTGAGCCGGCCGTCCCATTGTTTAGCTGAACATAGGCGCGCATGGTAGTTGCGGGTAGGTCCGAATGCATTTTTTCTTGGTACTGCACCGCCGCAATTTCGTAATAATCGGATCCTGGATAGGTAATAGTATCTGCGTTGGCAACAGGGATATACTGCCCGAGGTTGTTGGCTGCAGTAGGGCCAAGGCCCGGCAGAGTATCAACGAATTTCCTGATGCCTGTTCCGGCCACTACATTACCGTTCACGTCAAAACTGGGTAACGGGCTGTTAGCATAGTTGGGATAGATGCCAAAATAGTCCGGTGGGCCACCGGGTGTCGGGACCAGAGCAGGTTTGAAAACACCTCTCGCCTCGCTCTTCAGACGCGCCACCATAGCGCGGATGGCAGCTTCGTTTCTGTCCGCATTGGTCGGTGTCCCTTTATAATGCAGAACTGCATCACCTGCTGCACTCACGTACAACGGGCCCGAGTCAAGGATTTTTGGTACTACCTTTGAGGCAAGGGCCAGTCCTCCGATGGTAATGCCCGCCGTTTTCAGAAAATCCCTGCGTGACAGTCCCCGGTTATTGTTTTGGATTTTGCTCTCAATAAGTTTCTTCATATGCCTCACTCCCCGGATTTGGAATACCTGTATTTATAATATAGCATGAATTTTACTAAATAGAACATAACAAAAGTATGAAATATAATACAATAATATTACGATTCTATAACATCTTATTAAATTATTTAGTTAACATTTTATTGACGTTGTTTTCAGGGAACCAATCAAACCTCTCACCTGGAAAGACAAAACGGCAGGGGTCATAACCAATTGAGTGTTTAGCTTCAGTTTTCTGCCTCCCGAGCATAACAACGGACCCGATTCCGAAATATCTAGCGCCCGATAATTTAATGGACACATTCCACCTGCTACCCCCGAGAAAGAATTTCGTTTTTCTTTGTCTCAAATTCTTCTTGGGTCAGGAGGCCCTGCTTTTTTAATTCAGCCAATTTATTAATCTTTCTGGTTGTACCGGGAGCTTTTGTTAAACTGGCTTTATGGCTGTGCGCTTTCATAATCAGATCACGCAGTATCTCAACGCCCACTTTCGCTTGTTCCATAATTATCTTGCCGGTTACTGGGATAGCATAAGGACTATTTGCGGGACACTTATCGTCCGAAGCCCAGAAGCTCAAATCTTGAGATGCTATTCCCGGCCCTTGTATTGCCACGAAGCCGTTGGTAGGTCCTGTTTCTATTTGAATCCCTGTTAAATTCGCATATTCCCACGATGTCATCTTTGCCCCAAAAGTAACTCCGCCCATTAATCCCTTTTTAAAAATGAACAGTCGAGAATCGGTGCCGACTATGGCCTGATCCCAAGGACCTCTGATAATTACTCTAACTATCTCTTCAGGTGCCAAGTTTTGTTTCAATGCAGCAATAGCCCCGCGGGGCAATTGATCGATATCATCGATGGCGTACTGATCTTCAAACATACATACTCCCAAGCGAGTGAATCTAGGTTTATAAAAAGAGGGATCTAATCTGATTCACCCTTTAGATATCAATTCATACCTGAAATCTTTCTTACATCACACCTATTATAGTACGTTGTCGCATCATAAAGCGACTCGTATTTGACATCGTAGGAGCTTTTTAATTGATTGAGTCTGTCGGTGCAAAAATGGTAGTTGGTATTCTTCGTAAAAGATGCAGACAATATTTTCGAAAAAATAATTGAACAATTATGAATCCGGCCTCAAAGGGCTGTACAGCAATTGATGTACAACTGTTACGTTGACACGGGAAAACCGATGTTTAATCGTTTGAAATGGGTTTAACGATTGACAGCTTGTAGTGCGGATACTAGACTGTGGGCAATTCAATATATTCGGTAGGAGGTTATCATGGTTATTATTAACTCCATCCTAACCGGAGTCTTGCCTATAACCCTTCGACAAAAGACTGGTTTCAAGTTTTAAATTCAATTTGACTCAGCATTGTTTCGCTTGAGCCTCATTATTACGGTGAGAATATCCCATAAACGGCAGGCGATTTCCAAGGGGGTAAAGCAACAAGTTTCAAGTGTGATAAATATTACATAAGCACATGGTGCGAGATGGTATTTTTACTCAAGACAGGTGGTAGTTGAAATGAATTTTACGGTATCCAGACCTTGGTATGGCCTTGCAGCCTTCGCATTTATTACTTCAGTGACTCTATTTGGAGGTTGCAAGGCTGAGGTTGGGAGGAATGTAATACCATATATCCCACCTGCCTACTACAATTGCAGCGAGACAACTATTAACAGCATATGGGCTGCGTATTGGGGTCATGCTAACCCACTTGAGAACGCAGAAAGCATTTTCAGGGGGCAGGTTTTTGTATTCAAAAATATTACTATCGATGATTCCATGCTTGAAAGCGCGACCGATAACTACATATGGATCAATGAAATTCAATGTTATTATTTTGGAGGCCGGAGTGCCTATCGCTTGAGCATTGGAGATAAGGTCGACATTGTTGGTGTGAATGAGCGTGTTTCTGCGGAATATGTCGAGCGCTTGGTCTTTACCGGATGTGTTTTCTTACCAGCTGGAGCGGTCCAGCTTCCGGTAGAAGATACTTCTCGTCTATTTCTTCCCTCATATTAGGGAATATTTCAATGGCTTGGGATGACCTGCACTTTGCTTTACGAAAAACGTCACATGAATACCCGTTTGGTTTTTTATGTGGGTAAAGCAGCATCAACATTGTTGCCGGACACTTCATACAAGAGTGCTGGCGAAAAAATTTCTGCTGACATAATGCGGAGTACATCAATTACAATTGGCGAACCATTAAAGCTTTAGTCTGGTATATACCATTTCGCTTTGGGGATGGGGGTAGTTTAGCTCGGCTCAAACCGCCCATTCAACTCTTTGAGGAATTTCTCTACTTCGGGGGATAAATGTATTTCTTCGCTATGTCCCTTGGTGCGGGCATCGTATTTTTCCTCGAGTTGTTTTAGGATAACCCTCAGTTGCGGTTGTTGTTCCAAAAATTGTTCAGCCGAACGCACGAACTGTTCTTCCTGCTCTCGTGCTTTCTCAACGATTTCTCGCATCACCGGCAAGCCGTACAGGGACCTGATAACCTCCATCAACCGGTTTTCCCCCCGGTAGTCATTCTCAGGGGTTTGATACCCTGGAAGATGGACTATCGAGCTAAAGGTTTCGATGCTCAATTGAAGCATATGTTGCCCTAACAGTTGGAGTATTGTAGTTGATCCTTCGTAATCGCTATCTACGACCCTTGCAATTTCCAGGCTGTTCTGAAGACCCGGGTTGCTGGCAGTTCCGGTCACAAGTAGGGGTCTGGTGTAAGGTACCATATCGTAAAACGACCCCAGTAGGCCGTAACGTTTTACGCCAAATGTTTTAAAAAGCTCTATCACAGATTCGATGTAGACTTCGGCCATGGAATGAGGTTCAGGGAGGCGAACGAAAAGGAAGTCGCATCCTTCATCACGTTTTGCGTAGGTGACGATGGCATTTGTGAGTGCCACCTCTACGCTATCTTCCTTTTGGGACAGTACAGGACGATACCGAGTGAAATCAAAGAATTCTCCCGGTCTCGCCAATCTCGCCAGTTGCCCCGCTTCGAAGTGTTTTTCTAAATCCGAGAGCATCATACTGGCCGATTCGCCTGCATCCATCCAGGATGGGATTATGGTCAATGCATGAGGGCTATTAAGCTCGGGTATTGGATCAGCAAGTTCGAATGCGCCTATTCTCACGATACAATTCTACCAGTTAGACAATACTCATACAAGAATGGATAGCTGCAATAGCAATATATGCTTCCGCTATTTTGTTTTGGGGCGAAGACTGTGTGGGCGGATGGAAACATGATATATCGTCTTAAGGAAATGATACTTATGAATTCCCTAGCCTTTTTGGGGATTAAAGGGCAATGACTGGTGTAGGGAATCCTTGCATTAGAAGCTTTGGGGCTATTTTAGGCGTGTGAGCGATTTTTTTGCGTCGTTGGTTATCGCTGAGGACCCGTGAATGATTATTCTAGTGGTGATTGAATGGTTAAATGCGAAAGCACAACTTTCTACTCGCGAATAAACCCAAACCAATAAACAATATTCGCAAGAGATAAAGAGCTGGTTTCGTTTTTTGTAAAATCGACAATCAT
>CAZUXO010000354.1:0-3844 GCA_964624325.1 uncultured Dehalococcoidales bacterium | reverse complement strand
GGCCAGACGCGCCGGTATCCGCTACCGCCCCGCGCCGGAGGCCAAACCGGAATTTGTGCATACGCTCAATGGCTCGGGGTTGGCATTGCCGCGTATTATGATAGCTATACTGGAAAACTACCAGCAAGCAGATGGTACAATAAAACTGCCTGAAGCCTTGCAGGATTTTATGCACACGCAAATAATCGCATAGGGGTGGAGTATGGGATTGAAAATGCGCTTATTCAAAAAACGCCTAGCGGCCTTTGTATCCAACTGGCTGGGGGTCCTCATTGCCATTCTCGTCGTTCTGGTTACCGGCGGGTTTGGAGGCCTGTATCTGTATTCCCGCACCAGGATTGACAATACCCTGAATTTCGTGACGCAGGTTATAAACCTGCGCTATAGTGATGGACTTGTCCTGAGCGCGACCACCGAAAACCCTTCAGGTTATATTTATCATATTGTTCTGCAGGTATACAACCCTTACACGGATACAATCGACGTTTCCATTTCTGACCTCAGCATCACGCTGGATACTTACGTGCTGGGCATCGGACAAGACGGATCCTGGGATAAAACTGTATCCACCGGGTACGAAATCTTCGAAGGTTATGTCACCATCCCCGCAAATACGTTTGCCTCTCTGGTGGCAAAAGGGGCGGTAGACGTGGACATAAAAGGCACAATATCAGGAAGCGGCCAATACAAATTGTTAAAAAGGCAGACCCAGCGTCCCATCAGTATCCTCATCCCTGAAGTCCGTTTCCAGCTGATCTCCCTGATATCCGTAGGGTGCGCAGCCTTTATCTTGCCACAAAACACCGGTTAGCCGACCCAAATAGCCAGAGCGGTGGAGCTAAAATCCCTCGGCCATATGATTTGGCGGGGTCAACGCCTTATAAGACAATTCAAGTCAAAACGACATCCCCAAACCACAACAATTATCGATCAGTAACCCTGATTGAAGGCAGCGGCCAATTACACTCCCGGTCTTTTTCAAAATAATCACCCTCACCTGAGAATTATTTCATAAATATCCACAGGCGAGGAGAACAAAGCATCTATACCTATTGACAAAACATTCAAAGCTAGTAAGATAATAAACTAAAAGGGGTAAGGAGTGGATATGAGCTTTCCTCAGTTGTTCCTGCTCTATTTCGTCACACTGGTCGTTTTCACCGCTGTGGATGTAATTTGGGTCTGGACCATTTCCAGGAGGTTATACCGCAGCAACCTGGGAGATCTGCTGAAAGCAAAATTCAATGTTATCCCCGCGGTGGTGTTCTACCTGCTTTATGCCCTCGGGTTGATGATTTTCGTTATCGTGCCGGCTGTTGACAAAAACCTGCTGGGGCAAGCCATGGGAATGGGAGTTCTGTTCGGTATGTTCAGCTTTGGTACCTATGCGCTGATCAACATGGCGGTCATAAGGGACTGGTCTCTGCTGATTGTGCTGGTAGACGTCATAAAGGGCATGTTCATCACCGGAGTAGCTTGCACCGTTGCCTTTTATCTTAGTCAGTTAATCGCCTGAAGCACCGCTTGTTATTAACCTGCACAGCCTCTCTTGATTGAACTGTTGGGAAAGTACACAGGCGTTAAAAATAATCGAGGCTACCAGATTGATTTCGCGTGATAATCCACACGCCCCATTGCGAGTGTGGCCGAATTGATGGGGTGAAATTCATGCCCTGGATTCCGCACCAGTTTCTCTGTATAATAACCTCTGCCTATATGTCTTGGAGGGGTGACCGAGTGGCCGATGGTGACGGTCTTGAAAACCGTTGTCTCCTCACGGGGACCGTGGGTTCGAATCCCACCCCCTCCGCCATTTCTACTGACTCCCTCCGGTACCTCCAGCCTCCCAAAAACGTTCAGTCAGCCATGAAACATATCAGCTGGAGATGAAATACAATGGCACCACCAAAATTCTCACTCACACGTGCCAAAGACGAACGCCTCATAGAGCTTGTGAAAACCCTCGATCATAGAACATTAGCCGCCTGGGCAATCGATTGTGCCGAGCGTGTCATGCCATATTTTGAGGATGTATATCCGGAAGACCATCGCCCTCGAAAGGCAATCGTAACACTCCAAACCTGGATGAGAACCGGTGTATTCAAGATGGCTGTTATCCGCCAGGCTTCATTGGACGCCCATGCGGCCGCCCGGGAAGTGGGAGAGGATAATGCCGCCCGTTCTGCAGCGCGTGCCGCCGGTCAAGCGGTGGCAACCGCACATGTACGCACTCATTCCCTGGGTTCTGCGATATATGCTTTGCAGGCTGTCTATCGAGCCGCAAACTCGCTTGATGCCGATGCGGCCGTGACCAAAGAACGAGATTGGCAATACAAGCATTTGCTCGAACTGGGGAAAACTGCAACTGAGCCGCAGTGGTTTTTCTATATGGTCAGATGCAGGGACAACTCGCTATACTCAGGCATGACAAACAACCTCAAAGAGCGGATAAAAAAGCACAACGATGGAACCGGGGCCAAATACACCTCCTCACACAAACCCGTAACCCTGGTTTATACGGAACGGCATGACAACGCTTCCGAAGCTAAAAAACGCGAACACGAGGTCAAACGCTGGCCTAAACATAAAAAGGAAACTCTGGTTTTAAACGGAGCGCCTCACCGGAAAGGCAAGTCATAATGCAAAGAGAAAAAGGGTAGGCTGCTGCGGTCCGGCATACCGCCTTTGCGGCGAGAACGCCACCTGCGCCGGGTACCGCAACGGGGGATGCCTTGATAAAGATTCATATAGTCGTTATGTCGTATTAAAGGGAGGGTATCTTGGAAAATGAAGTCATTGCCCGGAAAGCAACAAAAACCCAGCGGAGTAAAAAGTCTGATTACATAGCCGCCATCTTCTTCAATGCGATCTTTCTGGTAATCGCCAATCAGATCCTCAACTGGAGTATCCTGCCATTCCTCACGCCGGACTTCAAACAGGTGCTCCCTATCCAGAGTCTCCTCTATGCGATAACAATCGTCTTCAACGCGGTTTTCCTGTTTCGTGACCTCGACCGGTTAACCACCACGCTGAAAATGGTTATCAACGCTGTCGGGATAGCTATGCTGGTCCGCTATTCAAGCGTCTTCCCCTTTGATTTTTCAGGATCGAGTTTCGATTGGGCTGTGGTGTTCAGGGTATTTATCATAATTGGTTTCGTAGCACACGGCATTGCCATCATCGTGGAAATTGTAAAGTTTTTCCGGGCTGTTTCCGGGGCAAATAGGAGGTAATATGGCCGGCGAGGTTGTAGAATTCACGCCTGAACTGCTGGCTCCCTGCGGCATGAACTGCGCCCTGTGTAGTGCGTACCAGGCTTATGTCAACCGGATGAAGCCCGGGCAGGTTAAAATGACGCAGTGCAAGGGCTGCCGCCCGCGCGGCAAAATGTGTGCTTTTATTAAAAGAGATTGCGAGAAAATGAGAGAAGGGAAAATCACCTACTGCTGCGAGTGCGCAACATTCCCCTGCGACCACATGAAAAAACTCGACGCGCGCTACCGTGAGAGGTACTCCTACAGCATGATCGAAACCCTGCGCGATATCAAATCACGCGGCATCGATACCGTTCTTAAACACCAAAGGAAAAGCCACAAATGCCCGCGCTGCGGCGGCGTTATCTGCATACACAATGACAAGTGTTATGCCTGCGACGAGGTAAAAAGCTGGAGGGGATAGGCCCTATCCACCCCCTCCACTTGTCTTTAGATTCTGACTTGCTGAGACCCTGAGACGTATGCTGTTGTCTATTTCTGGATGTACACCTGGTTGAGTGCAACCTGACTCAGAGCCGGCAGGCTATAACCTTTCACATCACTCTGCACCAGTTGCAGGCTTTTGCCGG
>CAZUXO010000353.1:0-2728 GCA_964624325.1 uncultured Dehalococcoidales bacterium | reverse complement strand
TTGCAGTATGACACATACCAATATAATTAGATAGAACACAAATTTCGATTTTATGTTCTCCTCCTTTCTAATTTTTCAGCTCCCTGATAGGCTGGGGGAAATAGCTAGAATCTTACGGAGCCGGTAAATTTTATGGCAATGGTATAGACGCCCGCAAGCTCGTTGCTGGCGATATACTGCTTGGCATCAAAAGTATATTGACCTGAGGCAGCACCCAAGTAAGTTAGCGTACTGCTGGCAGCAAAATAGCTGCTACCTCCTGGCTAATCTGCAACTCGCCAGCTAAGGGATGGCTGTCGGTCGTTCTGAGCATGTGGCCTGTGTTGGTACCTGTATTGTTGTCCGTGGCAGTCACCTGCCAACCAGTTGAATTGTCACTTCCTTGGCTGTAGGTTACAGTGCCGTTCGTGCTGCTGGCGAAGTTGAAGGCGTTCGGAGTGAAGTTCCCGAAACTGAAATCGCCTGGCGCCGTAATCGAAATGGTAGACACCCCCAGGTCTGCTTTAACTGGCTGTGGTAAAGCTATGGAGAAGGCGGCGAGCAGCACCAGTATCAGAGAGATGCATATTGTCTTATGCCACTTCCTCGGTATTACCATAAATGTGTCTCCCTCTTTCATAATTATCCTCTCCTTCTAACTAAGAGGAAAATAAGTAGTACGATGATGATAATGGCGGCCGCTGCTCCACCGATGACCGGCCAGTTGATTGGGGTCGGGGTTGGTGCTGGAGGCGGTGTTGGCGGTGCTGGTGTTGTAGTCGGCACAGGCGCTGGTGTTGTAGTCGGTGCCGTTATCGGCGGCGCTGTTTGCGTGGTTGGTGGCGTGGTTTGCGGTGGCTTATAGGGCTCTTTCACCTCAAAGCTGCCTTCTTTTTCATCAAGTTTAGTGCCATCCTCCAAAGTTACCTCGGATTTTATCGAGTAAACCCCGCTTGCCAGCGCTCCTTTAGGTGTAAAGGTAGCCTGGAGCCGCCGTAACAGGGTAGGAATTATTGATGAGGCGGTAAGAGGCATCGAGATGGTATCCAGCACTTCTCCCTGTGAATTGCTGATGGTTACCTTGCCTTTGACCTTGAAGTGATGGTTGCCGGTGTTTTGGAAGGTGGTAAATATACTGAGAGGCTGGCCGCTGACCACCTCGCTGGTGGTAAGCTCAGTAATCTTGCCCTGGTGAACAAGCGAAGTATCTTTCACGGTGAGGCCTATTAGCACATTTATCCCGGTAAGGGTGGTTACTCCTTCTTTACCTGTCGGCCTGGTGTTTGTTATACTTATGATGGCGTACCTGCCGCCGGCACCAACATCCCGCGGAATACGAACGGTGACCGTTAAATCCTGCGACGTACCGGGCTCCAGGTGCAATGACGCTTTATCCACGGTGATGAACTGGCGAGCCGAGTAGCCGCTGGTATCCGCAGGAGCTTCTAACATCTCATAAGCGCCATCAAGGGATTGTCCCATACCTCCAACTTGAATCGCGATATCCGTAGCCGAGTCTTTGGCATCAATGCTTATCGTCATCTTATGAGTGAGCGTCTCTCCAGGGGAGGCATCGGTTACCAGTATCGCACCGCTTACGCTCAGCCCGGGATTGGCCGATGCCGGGACAGCTATGAATGACGCCAATAGTGACACTATTACCGCCGTCGGCAGAAGCCAGGTGATGTATTTATGGCATGATTTAGCCATCTCTCTGTCTCCTCTCAAGGGCAGGCTGCCAACCAGCTGACCTGCGTCTTTCGTGCGTAATGTTCATGAATTCGGCCTCTTTTTAGGAAACCCTTTTCCCCCGGGCAGCCACAGGTCTGCCCGGGGGAAAAAGGAGCCGGCAAACTAGAGTCCTGTTAAGGTGCCGGTAAATTTTATGGCAATGCTATAGACGCCTGCCAACTCGTCGCTGGCGATATACTGCTTGGCATCAAAAGTATATTGACCTGAGGCAGCACCCGAGTAAGTTAGCGTACTGCTGGCAGCAAAATAGCTGCTACCGACATCCTGGCTAATCTGCAACTCGCTAGTTAAGGGATGGCTGTCGGTCGTTCTAAGCATCTTGCCTGTGTTGGTACCTGTATTGTTGTCCGTGGCAGTCACCTGCCAACCAGATGCACTGTCATTACCCGGGATGTAGGTTGTAGTGCCGTTCGTGCTGCTGGCTGTGCTATTGGCGCTCACAGTGAAGTCCCCGAAACTGAAATTGCCTGGCGCCGTAATCGAAATGGTAGACGACACCGTGGGAACGGTACCCGACCCCGTGTTAGTCTCCGCGAACGCTGCCATTGGCAACGCCATAACTGCCACCAGAGCCAGAAGCATACCTAATGTTAAGATTCTCTTTTTCAACTTTTTTCTCCTTTTTGATAGATTTTCTATACTAACTGCCCATTGTTCAATAGAATCACTCAACTCATATCATAGGCATCACCTCCCCTACGTCCTGACATCCGGGCCAGGTTGAAGGCTCTTGGCCATACCCTTCAGAACGATAAGAATAGCGACCACCGCTCGCTGCAATTCTACCGGCTCACGTGAGAGCATAATGCTCACGTATGGGTCCAGTTGCCTGCAGCCAATATATTCGGAAGCATCCGGCTCAGGGGACAGGAAACCAGCCAGAGACATTAGGTCAACCTCTTCCATGTTCAGGGGCTTGGCAATCCTTCTCAGGATACGGGCCGAAGGAAAGCGCTCTCCTCTCTCAATCCGGCCAAGGTGCGACGAGGACACACGT
>CAZUXO010000352.1:0-4128 GCA_964624325.1 uncultured Dehalococcoidales bacterium | reverse complement strand
TTTTTTTCAAGCAGAAGACGGCATACGAGATCATAGCCGGTGACTGGAGTTCAGACGTGTGCTCTTCCGATCTCTATCTTCCTGGCTTTTTTCATGTAAGGTGTTTTATCGGCCGTCTCTTTACCTTCAAAATTTACCCGTTTGTGCGCCCCGTCGCAAAAGGGGTATTTTTGAGATCTGCCGCAACGGCAGAGAGCGTAGTTTTCTTGCGCCGGGTATGTCTGGCCTGGGCGCCATTCCAAGGGGTCTCCATCGATGTCGCTGATAACAATCTGTTTGGACAGTGGCACTGCGCCGGTCACTACATAAGGACCGTTTTTGGTCACCTTGATTCCGGGTTTATTTTCATCAGGCATTTTATTTATTGAATCCATCCTTTCTTCAATATTCTCTAATTTTAATAGCCAGACATGAAGAAGTCATAAAACGGCTCAAAAAATAGTTAAAGATATATTACATCAAACAGCGCCGGAATAGGCGCTTTTCGGGGGCGGGCTCTCCAAATGGTTATGCATCGAAAAAGTCATTGTGCATTGACTTGAAATCGTCCTGCTTGCTATCATAGGAAATTATGAATAGCAGAATTTCCCTTTTCCCATTTACGGCTGAGGTCAACAAGACGGGGCATCTGGTTATCGGGGGGTGTGATACTCTCGATTTGGCTGCCAAGTATGGGACGCCGCTCTATATTTTCGACGAGCTCACGCTCCGAAGGCGCTGCCGCGAGTTTAAAAATGAGTTTGGCAAACGCTATCCAGACACCACTGTGGTATATGCCAGCAAGGCTTTTCTAAATGGAGCCATGGCTAGCCTCCTCAAAGAGGAGGGGATAGGTGTGGACGTAGTGTCGGGTGGTGAGCTTTTCATCGCTGAGTCTGCAGGGTTTCCCATGGACATGATTTATTTCCATGGCAACAACAAGTCTAACGAAGAACTTAAGGTTGCCCTAAAACGTCATATCGGGCGCATAGTAGTGGACAGTTTGGACGAGTTGAATACACTGACTCAGCGTGCTGAAGAGAGTGGGCATATCCCCGATATCTTACTGCGCATCACACCTGGAATTGAGGCTCACACCCATAGCCATATCGCCACGGGCGGTGCTGGTAGCAAGTTTGGTTTTCCCATGTATATGGCCGAGGAGGCTATTTCCCGTGCCATGGCGGCGCCCTCGGTAAACCTGGTGGGGTTGCACTTCCATGTCGGTTCGCTCATCACAGAGGTGCATCCTTATCTTGAATCTATCGACCTGGTGCTGGAACTTGCAGCCGATATGAAAGAAAAGTACGGCTTCGAACTTGAGGAGTTCAATATCGGCGGGGGATACGGAGTTGCCTATACCGTTGAGGATCAGGTTCCGGAAATTTCCTATTACGCCGATAATATTACTTCACGTATAATTTCCAAGTGCCAGGAGCTTAAACTGGCGCTTCCCGGACTGGTTATAGAGCCGGGTCGTTCCATTGTAGCGCAGGCCGGCGTGGCGCTTTACAGAGCTGGAAACATCAAGGATGTGTCCGGGCCGATACGCTACGTGGCGGTTGACGGGGGTATGGCCGATAATATCCGCCCAGCACTATACGACTCACATTACGAAGCTGTACTGGCAGGCAAGATGAACGAGAAGGATGTAGCGGCGGTTACTATTGCCGGTCGTTTCTGTGAATCGGGGGACATTTTGGTGAGGGACATCAAGTTACCGCCGGTTGGCATCGGTGACATCATAGCCGTACCGGTTTGTGGCGCATATTGCATTCCTATGGCCAGCAATTACAACGCATCGCTCAAGCCCTCTATCGTTATGCTGGTTGACGGCCGCGATCGCCTTATTCGCCGCCGCGAGACCTATCAGGATCTGACACGCTGCGATCTGCTGTAGTATTGGAGACTATCTTATGTGGCCGGTGATAGGACACGAACCGGCGGTGGCTCGGCTCAAACGCAGTTTGGAGAAAGGTACTCTGGGGCATGCCTATCTCATCAGCGGACCACCGCGTACTGGTAAGATGACCTTAGCTCTTACACTGGCTCAGGCGATTAACTGTCATTCCTCCGAATCTCCTTGTGGAGTATGCTCGCAGTGCCTGCGTATTGCGGCTGTTTCTCATCCTGACGTCCAGGTGGTCACTCTGGGATCTTCTTCAGATGAGGAAGCGCGCTCGCGCACTGAGATCAGTATCAAGCAAGTGCGAGAAGATATCCAGCATTGGGCGAATCTGCCGCCCTTTGAAGGGGCATACCGGGTTTTCATTATTGGCGGGGCAGAATTGTTATCCTCAGAAGCGGCTAACTGTTTGCTAAAAACACTCGAAGAGCCTCAGGAAAAGGTGCTTTTCGTTTTGCTTACCAGCGAGCCATCCCGACTGCCCGATACAGTGATATCGCGGTGTCAGAGGCTTGATCTAAAACCTGTGGCTGCTGAAAAAACCGAAGAAGTCCTGCTCAACCGAGGCGTGTCAGCTGAAAAAGCGCGTTTGTTGAGTCGTGTTTGCCACGGGCGCCCAGGCTGGGCTTTAGAGGCCTGCGTTGACGGAACCCTGCTCGAACACAGGGCGGAACGCATCGAACGCCTTATGGATATCATTGAAGGAGACCTTGAGATTCGTTTCGAGTGTGCCGGTGAACTGGCCAGCCGTTTCAGCCAGAAACGCGCCGAGGTGCAGGAAACTCTGGATGAGTGGGTTGATTTCTGGAGGGATATGTTGCTTGTCAAAGCGGGGCTCTTTGAGTCGGTGACCAATCTGGATTACACAAGCCGCTTGCATTCACTCGCCGATGGATTAAACATAAACCAGATGCGCGGCGCCATAAGCGCCATCAGTCTGGCTCAAAAGCAACTCAGGCAGAACGCCAGCCCCCGTTTGGTGCTGGAGGTCCTCATGCTTGATATGGCAGCGTTTCAGAATATGGTTGTCAAAACCTAGGAGATAATATGGCAGAAATAGTTGGAGTGCGTTTCCGCAAAAGCGGCAGGATATATCATTTTGACCTCAAAGGCATGGAACTTAAACTGGGTGACAGCGTGGTTGTGGACACAACGAGCGGATTAGGGCTGGGGCGTGCGGTGATTTTCACCACCACAGAAGCGGTCGGGGACCTGGCCGGACCGCTTAAGCCTGTGGTTCGCGTGGCAACTACCGAGGACATTGATCGGGCCGGACGCCTGTGTGACAAAGAAAAGCAAGCCCTTGCTGAGACTGTCCGTCTGGTAAATACGCTGGGACTTCCCATGAAGCTGATCATGGCAGAATATAACCTTGATTCATCACATCTTACTATTTTTTTCAGTGCTGAAGCCCGAGTCGATTTCCGTGAGCTGGTGCGCGATCTTAGCCATATCCTCAAAGTGCGTGTTGAACTGCGTCAGGTTGGTCCACGGGACGAAACCAAACTGTTGGGCGGTTTTGGCCGCTGCGGTCGAGAACACTGCTGTGCAACTTTTTTGGATGAATTTTCCCCGGTCTCCATCAAGATGGCCAAAGTGCAGGACTTGCCACTCAATCCCATGAAAATCTCGGGCGTCTGCGGGCGTTTATTGTGCTGTTTGGGTTATGAATGCGAGCAGTACCGAGCTATCAAGGAGAAGATGCCTCGCGAAGGGCAACGTGTTATGACTGATGCAGGTCCGGCCGTGGTAGTGGGCCATAATACGCTGGAAGAAAACGTTCGAGTGGAGTACGAAACTGGCGTGCGTTTGGAAGTACCTGCAGCCAAAATTAAGCTAATCGAAAACAGGGCTGCAGAACCCAGAACGCAGCCAAGTATCAGGCCCTTGCCTTCGCAAGAAATGGCGACGCAGGCTGCCCCGGTCGATGTTCCCCCGGTTGTTTCAGAGGTTAGACCTTTGTCTGTCCCCCAATCAGCCGATGCGACCGGAGCAGAGACAACAGATATTCATACCCCTTTGGCGTCCGGGGAAAACCCGGCTGAACCACCTGAGGAAACTGTTTCCAGTACCCCCTAGTTGGTAAGGTAATGGTGCAAGTATTTCTGCCATCTGGGGATGTTGCCCACATACCGGTGGGGTACATAAAAGGAGTTTGATTCTCGCGGCCTTACGGGGGTCTGTTTTAACTTCATATTGGCCTGTTCCGGGGTGCGCCCGGCTTTGTGCCTGTTGCACGGGAT
>CAZUXO010000351.1:0-2530 GCA_964624325.1 uncultured Dehalococcoidales bacterium | reverse complement strand
GTCCAAGTTGTTCTATAACCAGACCACATGCTCCAAGTTCTAGACCCTCTCTGAACATCAAATCTAGTTTCATCGTTTGATTGGTCTTTCCAGCTCACTCTAATCGCACTCGAACTTTGAGTGATCGCTGAAGTAACTTCTGGCGAACAATATTTAGACCCAGTAACATATGATCCCGGTCGAGTACCACCACAACTGCCGGTTAAAGATGAAGTTGAATTTATGCAAACCTCGCTGGCTGCTGGCGACCAAACATCATCCGCTGTTGTCACCGAAACTTCACTAGAATAAGCCGAGTTGCCAGACGCGTTAGTTGACCGAATGCGATATTTATATGTAGTTGCCTTAACTAGCCCGACATCAGAATAAGAAGTGGCATTAGCCGCCGGCGTAGAAATTTCAGTGAAAGCGCCAGTACCAGTTTTTCTTTCTATTTTAAATCCGGTTTCGTTATTGGAGTTATCCGCCCAAGATAAATTTACCGAGGTACAATTGGCCTGGGCGGAGAGAGTTAAAACGGATGGAGCAGCGGGCAGCGGGATCGCACCAGCACCTTGAACACAACGAACGGAAAAACCATACTCCTTATTATCAGCGCTTCGTTCGACATTTGAGTAGTCAGGTTTTAAACCACGGTGCCAAGCCTTGAATCCAATCGCAGATGATGACCAGATAGCAGTGTATGATGAATGACCAGAGAAAAAATAGGCTCCTGTATCGTTGCGATAGCCGGTTATTGGAAAATTCATGCCAGAACTGCCGCTGGATTTCAACCTAGCTCCAGCCGTAATACAATCCCAACTACCGCTGGCTCTATTAGCATCACAGGTCATTCCATCACCCTTTAAATAATCTTCCAAAGTGTATTGTTCTGTGTCAGTCGGAATATGCCAACCTATCGGACAAATTCCTCGTGCTCCTTCTGTAGTAGAATATTGCATGGCTTCCTCCCAACTGTATAATCCACCCTCAATCGTACAATTAGCGTCATTATTATCAAAGCACCATTTTTCAATTATTCCGTTGTCGCTTGGCATAGTAGACTGACTGGCTAGCTTAGTCCCAACTTTCAAATTTGAAGTTAGCCAGCATTGAGCGCCGACAACTACTGTATTATAGGTATTTCCATCCGCATCTTGCGCGGTTCCGCAGTTGGCAGGAGGAGCAGCAGGAGCAGTCGCTGTAACTGTTGATTGCGCTTGCGCGACTCCTGTAGCTCGCTCGATGATTACCTTGGGATGGAAGGCGTTGGCGGAAGAATAGATACAGGTATGTGTTTTAGTGGTTGCTGACTGGCTATCATACTTACCACTATTTGGCGAAGTAATATTAGTGCCCGCATCATTGCGATCGCAATAAAAAGTATAGTTGATAGTACCGGCTGCTGTACCAGAAACTGTAGCAGTTAAAGTTGAATTCAATGAACTAGCGCCAGTAGATGGCGAAGCAGATAGAGAGACACCCAAGGTTTCAAAAGTCGCTGTCAAGGTTACATCCGAGGTCATATCTGGCGTACAAAAATTATTATTACAAGGACCATAAACACCAGTAAAAACTGAACCACCTCTAACTGTCCAACCAGCAAAAACTGATCCGGCAGAAGGTTCAGCATAAAAAGTTGGGTCGGCGCCATTATTAAATGTTTTCGATTTTGATGAACAATTAGAAAGACAAGAAAAACCCAGCCCATCATTATCAATAACACTGCCCGTCCCGGTGCCAGCCTTGGTGACGGTAAGAGTACAGGCTGCTGTTGCAGCCGGCGCCGTCTTCGAAGCCGAACAAGAAGTCAGAGCGCTATATGAGCCACCATCACCGCACTGCCAATTTGCAGCCGTTCCATCTGCAGGAAATGCCGGGGCTGCGGCGGAGAGGCTAACTACTGACCAATGGCCACCAATGTTGGAGCAATCGTCCTGATCGGTTGCGTCACTGCAATCTATACCGTCGTCAGTATTATAGTTGGAATAACAACCACTCCCGATGCAACTAGCGGCACCAGCTACTTGTAGCACACCATTTGTGCAGAACGTGCCCGATGGCGGCCACGCCGTTTCGGTGGTATACGGAGTGTTATTGTCTGGATTTGGTCTCGCGTTGCTGCCGCAGGTAGGCGGTGGAACATATCTAGTCGCGCTGCAATTGGCCGATCCGCAAGTCCAAGAAAAAGTATCTCCCGAGGTAGTAATCGCTGAAGCCGCAGTGGAAGCCGTAGTGGAGATACATAGACAAGATTCTTCTTCGCACGAACCGCCGGATATATCGTTAACCGCCTGCAAGCTAGCCGCGCTTATTGCTTGAGTCCCATTTAAATTGCCGCAAGTGCCGCTAGGGCTAAAAGTAGCTATTACTCTAAAAGGCCAGCTCGCATCCATATAAAGACCGCAAGTACCCGTTGAGCCTTCATCGCATCCTCCCTGGTATCCGGCAGGAGGTCTATTTTCAATTGACCAACCGGCGAAAACAGAACCGTTACTCGGAGTGGCTGTTAGATCGGAAGAGCGTCGTGTAGGGAAAGAGTGTTCAGAGC
>CAZUXO010000350.1:0-7106 GCA_964624325.1 uncultured Dehalococcoidales bacterium | reverse complement strand
ACCTTTCAATATCTGCTTAGCATGCTCCAAAGAGGCATTGAATATATCATCGGCAAACATAAAACTGCTGAATCCGATTTCTGCCAAGATACGAATTTCATCCAGAACGTCGGAAGTATTTCTCAGAATAATATCGTTACCACTAATTACAGGGTATGAGCAATAGCCGCAGTGTTGCCCGCAGCCATTCATGGTTCTCACCCCTGCGGTAATCAGACTCCGCGGTAAGTGGTATCTATACTTCTCCAACAAGGCAAGATTCTGCAATTTACCAAACTCAGTTGTTGTTGCCCTATAGATCCTTTGTTTTGCTTTATTATCCAGTAGGTCCGCAATAAGTTGGGGCAAGATTGCTTCCCCTGTCCCTACTACCCCGTAACAATTGCCACCCATGTAGTCGAGTATTTCGTCGGGCATTAAAGAGAAACCACTGCCACCCAGTATTATATGTGGATTGTTACTGTTGGCTGTCCGGACGCAGTCAACATACGATTTTATTTGCGGCAAATAATAATCATGTTCGAGCTGGCCGGGATTGTATGGCAGAGTAGAGTCGATGTTCCGAATGCTTATGCCAACAACATCCCAGCTTCTTTCCTTTAATTTACGGGCAATAATCTCAATACTCCTTTCCTGCCTTCGATCAGGAGTATTGAGATTACCCCCCGCAGACCTCAAATCAAGTATCTCACTACCTTTAAAGCCAGCCTTTTTTAACGCCCCCTGGAGATAATCCAGACCGATGGGATAGATAGGCCTATCCTCATTCATCGGGGTAGTGTTGGTGTCAATCAATAGTATGTTTGGCAAATTATGTCTCCTCAGGGCATTAAAGATATCTACACTCCATGCTGGTTGTCGATTGCATCGTAATCGGCAGGTGTTCGTGCCGTCGATGCCGGACCACTATAGCTGTCACCAAAATGCCCGCGCCCAGGAACGCAGATATAAAGGAGGCTATCTATCTTTGTGGAGTAAGGGCAAGTCACTCATTAGAAGGCAAGACATCTTCAGCTTTTTCCGGCGTGGCCACATCGAGTGCGAGCAAATCATCAACAACCTCTTTACAGTAATTGCATTGTTGGCACTTCTTATTACAAGTCGTTATCTTTTCAAAGAATTTGCATTCTCCCAATTTTTCGTTGTCCAAATACGCGCCATGATTAACACTAAAACTACCTAAATTTGCGCACATTAAATCCAAGAGGTCTCCCCTATAGTTCTCGTCCAAATATGCTTTAGTCGCTCTGATTACTCTGCTACCTCTTTGGGTCCGCCCTACTATTTTAAAGAAAGATGTTATTCCGTTATATTCCCTAGTATCTTCCGGTCTTATCCAGCCGGATTTCAGAATCTGAGAATGGTCTTCACTGACCACTCGATTGCAAATGTCAAAGAAATCGGCAGAAGAGTAATCAATCCCAACTCTGCTAACTTCTCTTGCCGCATGTGAAGTAATATTGAAATGAAACTTTCTATAAGGGCACTTGTATAAACAGCCTTCATTTACCATTAATTTCAGTTCTGTATTAGTAGCTTCCTTAATTTCTCCCAAGAGTTGCAAGTCCCGATTTATATTCACATCAGGAGTTATAATATCAGCCCCGGCTTCTTTGTAGAGGACAGCTCTCTGCACGCAGTCTATATCGCCCAGCACGGAAGCACATATTTCAATTTTAGGGAACCTCTTTCTAACCTCCCTAATAAATATAGGGTTGGCTATTGTTACCACCTCCACGCCATGTTCTTCGTGCATTTTACCCAAGTATTTCATCGTGGAGGCTACTACCTCCTGCGAGTACCAGTCAATACCTTCGCAGGTCGAGTTGAGAACCAGATTTACGCGTATGCCCTCATGGTGTATCTCCTGCACCACACGCGTGAATTCGTCTATGCTGATCTCCGGTGCTACTCTTCCAGAGCCAGAGTAGTGCTGAGGTCCGGAAAGGGAAATCTCCTTGACTCTGTTTTTGCTTGACTTATTCAGTCTAAAGATTTCCCTCAGAGTTTCAGGGTCACTGTTATAAGGAACGGAAAAGTCTAATTCATTCATATCAATACCTTTTAGTTTATGCTCTTACTCAAACACCGGACGCCGCTAACCATATATACAACCATATCAATTGTTCTCTATAAGATAACCAGTTATGAGTTAATACCCGAAACCGTGGGGGGATTCAGGTTTTTCCTTCTCCTTTTCCTCATTATAAGCAATAAAACAACTATCAGTATAATGCCGCATACAACACCCGCTATTCCAGGCCAATAAGCAGAAGTTGAGACGATTATAACCGGGACACCCTGCGATATATTTTCACGGTCAATTCCCCACGTTGCTGAATTGCCAATAATTTCATCAGCATTAGTATCAGTTATTGTTCCCGGCATGTTAACAGTCCATGACGTTGTTAGCCTTTGCTCAGTTAGAGCCAGGTTTATAATTTGTAACAGGGAGTCTTGAACTGCACCTTCTTCATCAATAACCAGTGCCCGGAGGCTTATATTAAGTATGTATTTTTTAAACACAACATAATTTTTTACTTCGAGGCGTGATGAAACCATTTGATAGGAAGGAATATACGATTGGAACTCATCTTTCGAAAACTTTCTCTCCGCTATCAGGGTCACAACTCCCGATGAGGAATTAGCAGTTACCTCCCAGCCCTCTTGTTTCAGCGAATCGAACCAGCCTTCAGCTTGCCTAGCCGTAAGCCTGTAATTGGTAGTCTCCATATTTATCTTTTGAATCACATCTCCGTTAGCTTTAACGGTAGTATCAATATTTATGGTTGATGCATCACCCAAATCTTCGGCACCACACGATGTTGATAAGGCAATCAATAAAACAATGATAGTTGTCGCCATCAGCCTTATTTTCATAAACCTTATACTCCCGTTCAGTATTCCTGGATATCTCTATTGATATCTTTTTGTTTAATTATTGAATGAGCAAGCCGATAGCCTGGAGCGTGAAAAATATGCCGATAACCACCATCGTGAGGCCCGCTATGCGACGGGTGCGGTCCAGGCCGATTTGGTGTGATATGATGGTTCCCAAGCTACCGCCAGCGACTCCGATACCCAGCATCAAAACAGATGAAGCCAGCCAGAAGAACAGGATAAAAAGGCTCATGTTGGCGACGCCGGGCAGGGTCAGGACGAAGGCAAGAGCAGCCAGTAAAGGTCCGCAGGGGCGGATGCCGGTCAGAATGCCCAGATAAAGCGGCGAACGGGTAGTGGAGATATGCCGGCATAAAACCCGGTTCAAGACAGAATTCCAGCGAAAGACACCAAGCGAAGAAAACCCGCTAATTATGAGAATAGCTCCGCTAACCAGAGTCGCTGCAGCTTCGACCTTTATACTGATATCAACAACCTCACGCAGTGCGATAAGCGTTATCAGTAAACCGGTGTAAGCTGCCAGCCGGCCCAGGGAAAAGAGGATAGATGAGGTAAGGCCGCTGCGGGCGGACGGCTGCGCTGCGGCGACCGTATACGGTAACAGCACTGGCACGCAGGAAACTAAGCAACCCAGACTGGCGCCGAAACCCATCACCAAACCACTAACAATAATCGTTGACATCGGTTAAGGTTCTCATCCAAATATTTTATCGACCATGATGAAGACAAACCAGGACAGCCATACCAAAACAATAACAATGGACAGCGGTACGAAAACACCTTGAACCTTCCTTGCAGTGTGTAACCAATATGTGTCAATGGCTTCAGTGGGGCAGGCCTCGGCGCATTGATGGCAGCGGATGCAATCGGCATCCGGGGCTCCTCTGACCTCTATTGCCTGAGGCGTGAGAGCAAACATGCGGCATTCCCGGGCGCACTTAAGACACTTGGTACACTTGGTTTTGTTTATCCTGACACGGAAGAGACTGACTTTATTGAGGAGAGAAAGCAGGGCGCCGAAAGGACAAATCTGACACCACCAGCTCCGACGGTTCATCAGTGGCAGAATGATGGCAAAAACCGCCACCAAGACCATAACCACCCAAAATGCTGGCCATGAGGAAAACCATAGCAATGGGCATAAGGCACAGGCTACCGGATAGGCCAGAGGAATCGATAACAAAATAACTGCCGCCAGGAAGGCATATTTAACATCTTTGACCCAGGGCTTGAGGCCACTGAAGCGCAAGCCATTGGTAGTCGCCGTTTCAACCCTGAGGAAGTTGAGGGTCCATCGCTCTTTTTTGCTGGTGGCAAGGGCTTCGTTCAGTCCGCCGAAGGGACAAATCCAGGCGCAGAAACCGCGGCCGAAGAAAATGCCGATGATGATAAAGGGAATGAAGGCTATAAGAAGATTGTTAATGCTGGTGGGCAGGATTCCTAGCCAGAGCTCTCGCCCCTGTATATAATCGACCTGCCCCAGAAACAATTGGGATACCAGGCGGTTGCAGGGGATAGCAATGCCGCCTAAGGATTCGTATGGATAATAGTACTGAATGTATTGCAGGTGTTCAACCGCGAATTGGTGTATATAACTAAAATTTGTCCCCATGATGGCAGCAAACGAGACTAGGACGAAGATAAAAGTACCGACTGAAAAGGCGCGGCGGTAGCGCACCTGATGATGGGCGGTGAGAACAAAATAAATAAAAACGCCACTGAGTCCGGCCATGATAATCCCCAACCAGGGGTATGGCCGGAAATACAACCACAAAGCAAAACCACCTACCAGTAAACCTGTGACAATGGCCTGCGCTTTGGAAGTTAACTTGATTTTCAAACTAATCTTCCCTATCTTTCAATCTGCTTGAAAATAATGCTGCCGGTTCACAGGTTATGGCGGTGTTTAAAGCTCTCACGCTGTGCAGTATGGAGAGCATTCCATTCTTTAAAGGCTTCGTTAATTACCTCATCTGGTACATGGCTTAGATTGGCTTGAGTGTAATGGTAATATATGAAGTGTGGCCATTCTACAAGACTTTTAGGTGCTACAATAAGACGTTTATCAACACAATAACTGTAGAGGGGCGTGCCCGGGTATGGAATGAACCTCCCCCATGCAGTGGGCGGGTCGTCCAGTTTGTGCAGCAGTTGCCGTGTTAAGTTGAAATCTTCCATGGTCTCTGTCGGTATCGCTTCCATGATGTAAATGCTGGGCTCGATGCCATACTTGACCAGATTCCAGAATGTCTTCTGTATCATATCCAGATCGACCCCTTTTTTCAAAAACTCCAGAAGTCGCCTGGAACCAGTTTCCACCCCCAAAGAAACAGATACACAGCCGGCACGAGCCTTTAAAGTGATGTCGGATTCAGAGAGGTCGGTTCTGGACTCGCAATCCCATTTAAGCTTAATATTTTTATCAATGACTGCCTGGCAAAAAGCCCGTAACCTCTTACGGTTAAAAGTAAAATTGTCTTCAAAGAAGCAAATGTAATTCACTCCGTAATGTTCCCGCAAATACTCTGTTTGTTTGATAATGCGTCCCGCTGAAAAATCGCCGCGCTGACCCGCATGGAAGACCGAATTGTAGCAGAAGGCACAGGAAAATGGGCAACCTCGGCTGGTATCAAGGGTAACTGCCCAGTATTTATTCAGGTCAATCAGGTGCCATGCTGGATCGGGCAACTCGTCCAGGTTCTCAAGTTCAGGGGTCGGTGGGTTAACAATAATCTTATCTTGCTCTTTATAGACGAGGCCCGGGATATCTTTGAGTTCGGGTATGCCTTTTTCCATGTGAGATACCAGGTTGTTCAGAGACTTCTCTCCTGCACCTATGACCACATAGTCAATATAGCTTTCCTGGATGGTTTCCTCGGGTTTCAAAGATGGATGCACACCGCCCCAAACAATTTTGGCTTCGGGTAAAAGAATGCGAAACGCCTGAGACTGGGCTATGGCCAGGAGGATATCAGGAGTGGTCACAACAGAAAAGCCGATGAGAGACGGGTTAAATGCAACAAAGTCGACCGGCCTCCTCTGGTCTACGACACTATCAAGGATTTGGACTTCATGGCCGCTCCTCTCCAGCACAGCCGCTAGAAAAAGCAGGCCGTTAGGAAAGAGGTCGTAGGTTTTTGAGTCTGAGCCGGGTGTAAAATTAGTGGAACTAGTGTGCGGGTTTACCAGAAGGATTCTCATAGCGGTTCCTTTAACCAGAGACTATTTGGAGCCGCCGTCTTCGCAGATAAGGTTTCCCGGGTCTTTTTTAATAACGTTATCATATATCAAATTCCTGCCCGGAGTATAGGGCATCATAAGCCATATATATAGCGCCGTATAACCCGATAACCTATAAGTTAAAACTACTGCATTCAGGACTTGAGAGGAGGGGCAATAACGTTACGCAACAATGCCAGCAGTATCAGAGTCGCTCCCGCGACGAACATGTAAAAATATGCAGGTCTTAAATCGTTGGTGATAAGCGACGACTGTATATAAAATTGCCCCTGCATTGGGTACACAATTCCTTTCATTTCACTTAAACCATTCCTGAGCATCAGGAAAAACCCGAGACCATACCCGATATAGACCAAACCGAAGAAACCCAGCAATAATTGCCCCTTCCTGCCCTTAAGCCAAGTGCTGAGTAAAATCAGAATTAGGCTGACGCCGAGGAATGTATAAGCAACAACGGTTTGATAAGGCGGTGTAACAAACGATTCAACCATGTACTCATTCTGAGTCAAATCGCTGCGCAGGCCATAAGCGTAGATTCTGACGACATCCGGAATTTGCGGCATAGCTCCGGTGTCTGGGTCGATTTGGACATTTAAGGTCCACCAAGGTGTGATGAAGGAGTAGATGATAAGCCCTGCTACCGCTGCCACCAATATCCGATATATCCAGGGACGTAATTTAGCAATATTCATAACTCAATTCAACCCCCATTCTTATGGCACACTTGGAGTGTCTGCGCTTTGTGCGTTTAAGGCGCTCCCGTGGGTTAGCAGGGCATCGATTATGGGGGCTAACTTCGATTGATCGAAACCAACCTCAAGAAAGTGGATATAATCTCCTAACTTATCTTGTTCTAAGAGCGCCACCGGGGCTTTCGAGACTATAAAGAACCCGCTATTCGGCTGGAGAATCGCATCAGCTTCTCGAGCATCCTCTAACCATTGATCTGAGTACACGCTATTGTT
>CAZUXO010000349.1:0-4354 GCA_964624325.1 uncultured Dehalococcoidales bacterium | reverse complement strand
CTGTGGCCCATCTGGGGACAGGAGGTGGCATAGTCATCACTGCCAGCCACAATCCCGCAAGGTGGAACGGTTTCAAGTACAAATCTCCTGACGGTGCCAGTGCGCCTGACAACGTAGTGTCCGAAATTGAAAAGCATATAGCCTCCACCGACCCCAAGAATATCAATACAATTCCGCTGCAAAAAGCTTTGGAAAGCGGTATGGTCGTGCTCATTGACCTTGTAACAACATATCGGCAGCACATAAACCACTTGCTTGACTTCAAGTATATCCACAAGGCCGGCCTAAATGTGGCCATAGACTCCATGCACGGGGCTGGGGGAGGTTACTTTAAGAGCCTTTTAAGCGATGGCCCAACCCGTATTACCGAGATAAAGGCTGAGCCGAACCCAGCATTCCCGGGCATGAAACAGCCCGAACCTATCGGTATCAACCTTTCTGAACTCTCGGAACTCGTCATACGCGAAAAAGCAGGTGTTGGTTTGGCCACTGACGGCGACTCCGACCGACTGGGCATAATGGACGAAAACGGTAACTTCCTGACACAGCTACAGGTATTTGCATTACTGGCGCTCTACTTTTTTGATGTGCGTGGTGAACGCGGCCCTATTGTAAAGACTATCACCACAACCACTATGCTAAACCATCTCGGCAAGCTTTATAATGTGCCAATCTTTGAAGTACCTGTAGGTTTCAAATATGTGGCCCCTGTGATGCTCATCCAAAATGCCCTCATGGGTGGCGAAGAAAGCGGTGGATATGGCTTCCGTGGGCACGTGCCCGAGCGTGACGGGCTGTTGGCAGGTCTCTATTTTCTAGACTTTATGGCACGAACTGGCAAAACACCCTCGCAACTTCTGGAATACCTTTACAAAAAAGTTGGGCCTCATTACTACAACAGGTATGACATCGTTTTCAAAGAATCTGAGCGACGGGCAGTCATCAGTCGCATGAAGGATAGCACGCCGGTAATTATTGACGGAGTTAAGGTGCTCACGAAAGATACTGTCGACGGTTTTCGTTATCTGCTGGAGGACAATAGTTGGCTGCTGGTGCGTTTTTCGGGAACAGAACCTTTGCTACGCGTATATGCCGAAAGTAAAAGCCCCGAACATGTTCAGCGACTGCTGGATATCGGTAGGGATATGGCTGGATTAAAGAACTCGGCGTGAAATCCGGCGTTTTTTGATATATCCTATTGCATTTATCCTGTGAATCTATTCCGAATATAAATTATTTTAATGCCCTGCCATAATCGTCTTCGAGTCGTTGTACGTCTGTGAGTTCCGGTGTTGATACCTCAAGCAAGGTGGTATCCTCTATCGCTTCCACACGATGCCTTGAAAGTGGTTCTATCCTGATGGAATCGCCATCGGTGAGAATTTTGTTAGAAATATCGTTATCCGATCCCCCGAACTGGAAGCGAATTTTACCCGTTTGTACATATATAGTTTCGTCCTTAACATTGTGAAATTGCAAGCTCAAGCGATGGCCTTTACTGACGAATATTACCTTTCCAGCGTATTTTTCAGTATGTGCAAATAACAGTTCGTACCCCCATGGTTTAGCTGTCTTCTGGGCTTTATTTACTTTTAGATATGCCACTTCATTTTGTCCTAATTCAGTTTTGTTGACCCATTATAAATAGCGTACGGTTTATTTTCAAACTAATGGATCGGATTATTCGAATGTCTGTGCCCCAATTATTGTGAAAAATATAAAAGGAGCCGTAGGACTTCTCCCACGGCTCCCGATTATTCCAGATTTTTATCTGTGAGCTAACGCTTGGTGTATTGGGATGCTTTGCGCGCGCGCCTAAGCCCGGGCTTCTTCCTTTCCTTGGCCCTAGGGTCACGCGTCAGCAGCCCTTCCGAGCGCAGAATGGCTTTATGCTTCTCATCTTCCTTCAGCAATGCACGAGATATGCCCAGTGCAATAGAACCTGCCTGACCGGTAATGCCTCCGCCAGACACCTTCACTACGATATCATACTTTGCAGAGGTCTGAGTCACCATCAGAGGCTTCAAAATAGACTGCCTGTGATCGAAACGTGTAAACCGCTCTTCGTACGGCGCACCGTCCACAACTATATTACCACTGCCAGGGCTCATTCTTACCTGGGCCACGGAAGTTTTGCGTCTGCCTGTACCACCTGTATAAGTCTTTTTAACCACGATATCTCCCTCTACGCCTCAGCCTGTTTTGCGGCGATGGCAGCGGCATGCGGATGATCCGCACCAGCATAAACCTTCAATTTTTTAATCATGGCATCACCAAGTTTGTTTTGAGGCAGCATACCCTTAACCGCATGCTCAATTACCATCCCTGGCTTTTTCTGAAGCATATCACTCAACGGGACAGCGCGGAACCCGCCCGGGTAACCAGAGTGTCGATAGTACATCTTTTGCTCAAGTTTCTTGCCAGTAACCCTCACTTTGGATGCATTGGTAACTACAACGTAGTCGCCGGTATCCATATTACGGGTAAACATGGCCTTATTCTTGCCCATAAGCCACTCCGCAGCTTCTGTGGCTATCTTGCCGAGCACCTTGTCGGTGGCATCTATAAGATGCCATTCTCGCTTAATTTCTTTCGCCTTGACACTGTAGGTTTTCATCAAAAGCCTTCCTCTATATTGTTGCCGTAATAAACCTTTTCCAAATAAAGGCCGCAAGCGGGAACAGAAGCACCCGCCAAGCCTAACTCAGGAAGATTAATTATACCTTGAAACTGATCCGGTGTCATCTTCCCCTGTCCTACACGTAGTAACGCACCCACCGTATTGCGCACCTGATGCGGTAAAAAAGCATTGGCTACGAGCTTTACAAAGACCATTTCCATATCACGACTAGCGGTAGCTTCGTACATCCAGCGCATAGTGCTTTTCGCTTCATCTTCCATGCTTGAGACAAAAGAAGCGAAATCATGCTCTCCCACGAGAAATCTGCAAGCCTGATCCATAGCATCAACATCAATAACTCCGGGCACCATGTGGGCCCGTCCACGCCATAAGGCAGAGCGAGTATTGGAGTTCAAAATAACGTACTTGTATTCACGCTTTAAGGCATGACGCCTGGGATCAAAAGCCGAATCTACCCGCTGGGCTGATTTCACTGAAATATCAAAGGGGAGAAAATGATTCAGTCCCCTGATAAAAGTATTTTCCGGAAGTCGAGATAACGTGGTGAAACCCACCACCTGCCCGTGCGCGTGGACACCAGCATCGGTTCGCCCCGCCAAATTAACCCTGATTTCTTCGTTGGTGAGCTTGTGAAGTGCTCTTTCCAACTCTGATTGTATAGTTGGCAATCCGTTTTGCAGCTGTGAGCCGGCATAACGTTCCCCATCATACTCTATTTTTAGTGCAAGACGGGTAGAATTGCCAAAGGACATTCCAGCCTCGCCAGACAACCCTTTGTCAACCTCGCGTGATGAAAGGGCGAGGGGCATAGCTATTTCACCAGCTCCAACTGCGCCATGGGGGCACCGTCACCCAAACGAGGTGCCAGCTTTGTTATCCGAGTATAACCACCGTTGCGCTCAGCATAACGCTTTGAGATATCGTTAAAGACTTTCTCTACCACCGATTCATTGTAAATAAAAGCCAAAGCACGGCGACGCGCGCTCAAATCCCCTTTTTTGCCAAGGGTGATCATTTTTTCGGCCATATTGCGAATTTCTTTGGCCTTGGCCTCAGTGGTGACAATCTTTTCACTATCCATTAAGTTCATCACCAGGTTGCGATACATAGCCGTCCTATGTGCCGTCGGCCGGTCGAATTTTCTACCCGAAATATTATGACTCATACATCCTCACATTGACTAGATTAAATAACTCGCCATTAGCGGCTATTATGCCGTAGACTTCTTCTTGCGTGCCGGTTTCTTGGGTTCTTTTTCATCTTCTTCTGGAACTTCTTCTGATACGATACCGCTTATCTTGGGGAAAGCCAGCCCAAGCCCTGTAAGTTTCTCCTCGACTTCCTGTCGCGACTTTTGGCCAAAGTTCCTAAGCGCAAGAAGTTCCTTTTCGCCCAAACTGACCAATTCTCCCACGGTGTTGATACCGCTACGACGCAGACAATTCATAGCGCGAACAGAAAGATCAAGTTTCTCTACAGGCATGTTGTATAAATCCCCTGGTATCGAATCTCGTATAGCTTTCTTCTCGTCATCAATATCAGAGGCATGCCCGAACTCCACCATCGGTTTGAGCTGCTCCACCAACAGACTGGCACCGCGGCTAATAGCCCTCGAAGGAGCTAACGTGCCATCAGTCCAAATCTCGATGGTTAGCTTCTCCAAACTGGTTTCGCGGCCCAAATGAAGAGGTTCGGTAGTGAAGTTTACTTTAC
>CAZUXO010000348.1:0-2633 GCA_964624325.1 uncultured Dehalococcoidales bacterium | reverse complement strand
ACGTGTGCTCTTCCGATCTAAAGAAGGCACTCCCATCATGGGAACCTGCGCCGGGATGATCCTTATGGCAAATAAAGTAACTGAGAGCGATATGCAGACGCTATGTCTAATGGACATCGAGGTACGGCGCAACGCCTCCGGTAGACAGGTGGACAGCTTCGAGACCCCACTGGAAGTCCCCGCCTTAGGGGGCAAACCTTTTCCGGCCGTTTTCATCCGAGCGCCCTATATCGAACGTCTTGGTGACGGCGTAGAGGTACTGGCCCGACTACAAGATGGCACTGCAGTGGCAGTGAAACAGGACAATCTGCTGGCACTAGCATTTCACCCGGAACTGAGCAGCGACACACGCCTGCACGAGTATTTCTTAATTATGGTAAATGAAACGGGACTGAAGAGGAAACCTTGAGCCGAGCTGATGAAGCCGCAACACTGATAGCTAGTTCTCAAATGAACTGTGCCCAGTCTGTACTGAGCGTTTTCTGCGAAGAACTGGGGCTGGATAAAACCTTGGCGTTAAACATCTCACTTCCATTCGGTGCAGGCATGGGGCGAACCGGCGGCATATGCGGGGCGGTGACAGGGGCATACATGGTGCTGGGTCTGAGAGCTTACTCCGACCTTTCATCACCAGGTGAAACGAAAGAAAGGGTGTACTTTCTGGTCACCGAGTTCAACCGACATTTCGCGACACTTAACAAGTCCCTCAATTGTAACGAATTGCTCAATTGTGACCTCGGAACACAAGAAGGTTTATCCTCCGCACGTTCCAGAAAGGTTTTCTCCATTTTGTGCCCAAAGCTTGTCACTGACGCAGTGAATATCCTCGAAGAAATGTTTACCGCATAAGCCCATTTGCATGCGACCCATAAGTCGATTTGAAGAGATTGTTTGCCACTCCACCTTTCTTGACCTACAATAAGAAAATTAGAAGACAAATTCATAAAGGCTAGTGGAATCTATGGGAACAGACAGGAATGGACCATGCCCCTGCGGCAGCGGTATAAAATATAAGAAATGCCACGGAATCCAGTCAGTACAATCCGCCAAATCGGCGCCAGATAAATTTGAGTTGAACCGTGCCATAGCTTACAAAGGCGTGGTGGGCAAAGACCGCGAAGCTTTCTGCAACGCTTACACTACCTCAAAAATAACCATGCTCACAAGCATAGCTGCCAACCTCAGGAAGGAGGCGGAAGAAAGCGGCAAGCATATCTTCTGCTCCAGAGGTTGTTCACATTGTTGCAAGATGTGCGTTGTCGCTTCACTACAGGAGTGCGAGGCGATCGTACACTACCTATACCATCACGAGCCGACTCTGAAGCTTTTCCTGCGTAATTTCGGCAGGTGGAACGATCGGATCCTCAAGATAGCAGACTCGTTCCGCACTATTAACACTCTGCACACCAGTATAACGGTCGGAGAGGCCAGCGAGGCAGAAATAAGAGAATTCGATGCTGCTTGCGCCCGGTATGCTGTTCAGGATATTCCCTGTCCATTCTTAAGTGAAAATGCCTGTTCTATTTACGGAGTCAGGCCGTACGTCTGCGCCAGAATAGTGGCATTGACGCCTCCCGAATGGTGCAGGGCCGGACACCCGCGACAACACGAATCGGTACACCTCAAGGCACAAATGCAGGTCGAAAAAGATATGCCATATTTTTCTCCTCTGGCAAACAACTGTACCTTTTCCAGTATGCCTTTTCTGGTATACCGCCTGCTTTACGAGGGTTATGATGCACTGAGCAGCGTGCCCGGTCTCGAAAAACTGAGGGATTCAGCCTACAGCGACCCGGAGGTCCGGGCGACCCTAAAGGGGATTGGCGTCTCCTGAATCCCATCAGCCTTTGAATAAAATCACACCAGCCGATTTACTACAAGTCCACTGGGTAACTTGGGGTAGAAATAGGTTGATTTCCGCGGCATGCGGTCTGAGGCATCCGAAATCGCCTTTATGGTTTCAGGACGCACGGGCTGGATGACAAAAGCGATCTGAAATTCACCGGATTGCACCTTCTTGACGGTATCTTCACGATCGTAGTTAAAGGCGATACCCCCTTCACCCTCCGGTTTAATGCCCAACATCTCCTCGAGAATGATATGGTCCACCAAACTGACATCCAACTTTTTGTAAATATCTGTGCGGAAATTGGGCATGAATCTGGCGGCAGCATCAAAATCGCGCAGGGTTAATAGCAGGAAGTTGTCTCCGTCCAGGCCGAACACTACCAGGCGCTGCTTATTCTCTGTTACTTGCCATTCATCAAGTGTATGCCATGTATTAGCCCCTTTGAGCGGCAGTTTTTCAACCTCAAAAAACGCCGGTATCTGAGATTTGAGCCTGTCCAGCTTGGACTGGCTCAGCCCCCGCAGAAGCCGGTGTGGTGGCAGGATAAGCAAACCAGGGTCATCAAAAGCCACCAGCGTCATCATGACGAAGTTGTAAGCAGCATCGAGAGGGTCACTTTGATGAAGTATCGCCTGCTCGCGCTGGTAAACCAAAGCACTTTCGTAGCGATGATGGCCGTCGGCGATATAGACTGGTTGTTCTGCCAGAGCAGTTATTATTCTGTTAAGGTCGCTGGGCTTGGTGATGGCCCACAGATCATGTCTTTCGCCTTCGAGTTTACGCA
>CAZUXO010000347.1:0-6134 GCA_964624325.1 uncultured Dehalococcoidales bacterium | reverse complement strand
TATTCCGCGGACATCTTCAGTAAAGAGTGGACTAAATTTTTGATATTCTTCAATAGCCAAGGCTTCGAGTGTTTTGTTACAGTCTATGGCATAGTTCACCAGACGACCTGTAATCCCGTGAGCTTCTCTAAAACTCACCCCTCTTTTAACCAGAAAGTCTGCTAAATCCGTGGCTAGAATATATCCGTTTTCGAGTGCCCGCTCCATGTTTATTTTCCTAAATTTTAAGGTGCTGATCATACCCGAAAACACTTCAAGTGACGCATTTAGCGTGTCCACCGTATCGAAAAGTGCTTCTTTATCTTCCTGCAAATCGCGATTATAGGATAGCGGCAAGCCTTTCATCGTTGCAAGCATACCCATTAAATGCCCAAACACACGCCCAGCCTTACCTCGCCCGAGTTCAGCCACGTCCGGATTCTTTTTCTGGGGCATGATTGAACGGGCGGTGGCAAAGTAATCCTCCATCTCCACAAACCCAAATTCAGAAGATGCCCAAAGCACAAGTTCCTCGGCCATGCGCGAAAGATGCATCATGCATACACTGGCAGCACACATATACTCTATTACAAAATCACGGTCTGACACAGCATCCAGGCTATTCTGGCTTATTCGTGCAAAAGATAGCTCGCAAGCTACGAAATCACGATCTATATCGTAGGCTACGCCCGCCAGAGCCCCGCTACCGAGAGGCATAACATCATTTCGTTCAGAGCAATCACCAAAACGCTCATAGTCCCTGTCAAGCATCTCAAAGTATGCCAGCAGGTGATGAGCCAATAATATGGGTTGCGCTGGTTGCATATGGGTATAACCCGGCATAAAGACATGTTGGTTCGTTTCAGCCTGTTCCAATATGGAACGCTGTAATTCTCTGATTTGTAATTGGGTTTTCAGTATTACATCTTTGGTGTAAAGGCGCATATCAAGCGCGACTTGGTCATTTCGCGAACGGGCGGTATGCAACTTTCCGGCGACGGTACCAACGAGTTCCAAGAGGCGAGATTCAACAGCCATATGGATGTCTTCTAGTTCGGGTTTAAATTTGAATTTTCCGCTAACTATTTCGAGTGAAATGGCCTTAAGGCCTTCTTCCAGAGTATGCGCCTCTTCGGTCGAAATAATGCCTTGTTTTGCCAGCATACGGGCGTGCGCGATACTACCACGTATGTCTTGCGGCTGCATGCGCCAATCGAAAGGAAGTGAAGAAGTGTATTGTATTACAGCTTCAGCAGCCTCTTTCTTAAAACGCCCGCGTATTTGGCTCATTTACTTTCCTTTGTCTTTTGGGTTAGTGACCAACCCATCATGGAAAAGAGGCTCAATATGGGCCTGCGTTTTAACGGGTAGCCCCCAGATATGTATAAACCCGGGGGAAGCGCTCTGGTCAAATTTATCACCTGTCTCGTAAGTAGCCAGACTATGGCTGTATAGTGAATAAGGCGACTTTCGGCCAACGACATCGCACTTCCCTTTAAACAGTTTTAACCTGACTGTACCCGTTACAAAACGTTGAGTGTTATCCACATACGCCGCCAAGTCCTGCCTGTTAGCCGTAAACCATAACCCATTATAGATAAGATCCGCATATTCGAGTGCAACTTTGACCTTGAAGCGTGCCTGGTCTTTGCCAAGGGTCATCGCTTCCAAAGCCTGATGGGCTGTAAGCAACAAAACCGCAGCCGGCGCTTCATATATTTCACGGCTTTTTATGCCCACAAGCCGGTTTTCCACGTGATCAATACGGCCTACCCCATGCTTTCCGGCTAGTTCATTCAATTTGGTTATAAGACTCACACCGTCCATGACATGACCATCACAGGCTATCGGAATACCTTTTTCAAATTCCACTTCGCAATAATCTGCTTTATCTGGTGAAAATATTGGCGATTTCGTCCAGCCAAAAATCTCTTCGGGCGGTTCCACCCAGGGATCTTCCAGCACACCGCACTCTATACTTCGTCCCCACAGGTTTTCATCTACAGAATATGCACTACCGGATTTAACCGGTACAGGTATACCATGTTGTGCGGCGTATTTTATGGTCTCTTCGCGAGTCATGCCCCACTCTCGCGCAGGGGCTAATATTTTAATTTTGGGAGCCAATGCATTTATACTGACTTCAAATCTTACTTGATCGTTGCCCTTACCTGTGCAACCATGAGCAATTGTAGTTGCGCCTTCCTGCAAAGCTACTTCAGTCAGTAGCTGGGCGATAAGGGGTCGCGATAGTGAAGTGGCCATGGGGTACTGACCTTCATAAAGGCTACCAGCTTTTAAAGCGGGGAATATGTAATCATAAACAAACGTTTTTTTGGCATCAAACACCATGGCCTTAACCGCACCAATTTTGATAGCCTTTTCACGCACAACGTTAAAGTCTTTTTCATTCCCCACATCTATAGTGACAGCAATCACATCTAGGTTATATTTATCTTTAATCCACTTTATGGCGACCGAGGTGTCCAGTCCACCGCTGTAAGCCAGTACTACTTTATCGGGCATAATTTCTTTCCTTTCTTGATTAATTATACACCAAACCTGATCAAACAGGCATGGTTATAATTGTTTCCGTAATAAAACGCACGATTAGCGAGCGCACCCGACTGTAATCCCAATTGTAGTAGTGTCCAGGAGCACCAATATATAGCAAGATATCACCTTTTCCACCGCTATAAATACCAAATATGGACTCGAGGTTAGACCGCAAGATTAATATGACATTTCCATTGGAAAATGTATCATCCTGCACCCCATTGTTTTTAATAACGAGAGAGCGTTCGAAGTCAAGACTCGGATGCCAAACCGGGGGGCCAGTTTCGATAGCAAATACCCTGATATTATCCTTCAACAATCGCAATGAGTCATCCGCAATTGTTGCCCCATTACTCTCACCGGTAAGAATCACCCGCAGGTTTGGTAGATGTTCTGTTAAAAATGTTACCCGTACTGCTAGCTCTTCCGCTTTAATTGGCTGAAGGCTGAACAATACTTCTGCTTCTCCTATAATGCCATTTAACCCATGGCGAGTCCTCTTATAATCAATCAAAAGAGTTTTATACCCAGCATCGCTCAGTGTGCCCTTGATACCAAACAATATAGATTCCCACCCTGGTATTTCACTAACAGGATCCCAGCCCCATCCCCCTGGGTTGAATATGACTACAAAGTCTTGATCATTAGCCGCAATATAACTCCCCACCAACTGGCTCACCATGTCATTGGATTTGGTCTGGTCCAGCGGATAACACTTTTGAGCCAATACTCTTGCATCCTGAATAATCTGTGGCGAAACCTGATTCCAATCATCTGCAGCCAACACATACCCGTCAAATTCACCGTCACAAACAAGCCCAGGCACCATAGAAGAAGGAACTAATAAGACCGTAATCAAAGCCACGGTCGAAATTAACACAAACCCAGCTAGCCATTGTTTAACCAAAGGAAGCGTGCTTTTCATGATAAATTCACTGATTCCCGCTTTAAGGCCAACCTCAAAATATGCAAGGCTTTTTCAATATGCTCCGGCTGAACTATAAGTGGCGGGATAAGCCTTATCAGGTTGGGCTTAAGATTGTTAACGATCAATCCATTCTTCAAACACATAAGAGCAATTTCCTTTGCTATGTTAGCACTAAATTCCACCGCAATGAGAAGGCCCTTCCCCCTGATTTCAGTGATGAAACCAAACTCATCTTTGAGTTTTGCCAGACCGTCCATAAGCATCATACCCATGGCTTTGGCATGGGATGGAATGTTGCTGTCGATAATGTACTTTAGCGTGGCATACCCGACTGAGGTGGCCAGAGGGTTTCCTCCAAACGTAGTGCCATGTTCTCCTCTGTCGAATACAGAGGCTTTTAAGCTTGACAAAATAGCGCCGATGGGTACGCCTCCAGCCAGCCCTTTAGCCAAGACTACGATGTCTGGTTCAATCCCGTATTGTTCATAAGCAAAAAGACTACCGCATCGACCTACCCCGGTTTGAACTTCGTCGAGAATAAGCAAAATGCCCTTCTCATCGCACCATTTGCGGACCTGTAACAAGTAATCGTGATGAGGAATATTGACTCCGCCTTCACCCTGGATTGGCTCCAGCAAAACGGCACAGGTTTTTTCGGTTGTGGCGACTGTAATTGCACGGATATCGTCGTAAATAACATTAACGAATCCCGATGGCAAAGGTTCATATGGCTTCTGAAACTTCGGTTGTCCGGTAGCCGCGACCATAGCCAGAGTCCGCCCATGAAAGGAACCCATGGCCGTAATCACTTCATAAGCTCCACCCAATTTAATATGGCCATAGCGTCGTGCTAGCTTAACCGCTCCTTCGACAGCTTCAGCTCCACTATTGCAGAAAAATACTTTCTCCATCGAGCTGTTATTCACCAGCAACTCCCCTAATTGCAACTGAGGAACCGTATAAAACAAGTTCGAGGTATGTATGAGCATCTTTACCTGTCGTGTTACTGCCTTGACGACTTGCGGATGGCAATGCCCCAGGCTGTTAACGGCAATACCAGCCACAAAATCAAGGTAGCGACGACCTTCATCGTCCCAGACGTAAACACCTTTGCCTTTAACAATAGTGAGCGGCATACGCTCGAAGACCGGCATATAATACTTAGTTTCCAATTGCGGCCAGTCCATTATATTGATCTCCTGGCAATTGTAATGGTGCTGCCGTTACCGTTTCCCTCAATGGCATCTATTACAGCCCTGGGGTTACGCCCATCTACGATTCGGCAAGAGGTGCCTGCTCTGGCAGCTCTAAGGCAAGCCTTTAGTTTTGGGATCATTCCTCCGCTCGCTACGCCGGATTCAAGCAATACTGTAATCTCCTCAGCCTCGATGATGGATAAAACATTCCCGCAACTATCGCGTATCCCATCCACATCAGTTAAAAAAACCAGTTGTTCGGCTCCAAGGGCCACGGCAATTTCACCTGCTACAGTATCCCCATTGATATTAAGAAGGAGTGGGTCTTTAGGTTGCCTGTCGAATGTGTTCAGGCTGACTGGCGACACAACAGGCATAAATCCGGCCTTAAGTAACGTCTTCAGAAGGCATGGATCCACTTTCACTATGTCACCGAGATACCCCAGCTTTTGGTCTCTTACTCTGCCCTGAATCATGTTACCACCAACAACACTAACGCCTACAGCCTTTCCACCCGCCTCGATTATGGCCGCAGTGGTTTCTTTGTTAGCAAGACCTGCGAGCACCGCCGTAACGACAGAAAGAGATTTTGCATCCGTAATTCTTTCACCCTGGTAAAACTGAGCCGTTACACCCTGTTCCGCCATCCAACTGGTGACCATGCTCGCACCGCCATGCACCAACACAATCGCCTGTCCCGATATTTGCAAGGCTACCAAATCCCGGACCATCAAATCCTTACTGTTAAGGATAGATCCTCCCATTTTGATTACCACAACCTTCTTCGCTTCAATTTTCAAAATTATAACCTTAGTTCAGGTAGTGTAGTCACTATTGATTGCCACATATTCTGCGGACAAATCACAACCCCAGGCAGTAGCTGAAAACATACCAAGGTTCAAATCAAGGTTTATCACTACTTCGTCGCGTTCAAGTGCCTTAATCAAATTATCTCTATCGAAAGGTATTGGCATCCCGTCTCTGACCACCAGAATACCACCAATCTCAAGTTTCACCTTGCTTTCCACAAGTTCAGCCCCACTGCGCCCCGCAGCCACCACAATACGACCCCAATTCGGATCGCTGCCATGTACGGCGCATTTCACAAGCGGTGAACTGATAATCGTACGCGCTGTCACTCTGGCATCTAAAATGCTTACCGCCCCGCTTACTGTTACTTCTATAAGCTTTGTAGCCCCTTCGCCGTCTCTGGCGATTGATTTAGCCAGATGGATGCAAACAGCATCTAACGCCTGCTGAAAACTATGAGCACGGAAGGAATCATCCCTAATTGTTTCTCCACCAGCCAAACCATTAGATAAAAGAATAACGCTGTCGTTGGGAGACGTATCACCATCTACTGAGATCATATTGAATGATATATCAACTGCTTGTTTCAAAGACTCTTGAAGAAATCCAAGTTCAACGGGAGCATCTGTGCTTAAAAATGAAAGCATGGTAGCCATGTTGGGATG
>CAZUXO010000346.1:0-8028 GCA_964624325.1 uncultured Dehalococcoidales bacterium | reverse complement strand
CCCCAGTAAACTAACAAGGTTTATGGAACCAAACAGACACCGTGGCAACTCTTGAAGTAACAGTTAGCTAGCACTTGGTCGGTGGTCCAAATCCACATGTTGCCACCAAACTTATTATGTAATTTGGCCTAATTGTAATTTAATTAGGATATTTTAGCTTTGATTTTCGTTTTCACTTAGGCTGCTGCTTAAACCAAGGGACGGCTTTAATAAAGGTATCGTTAGCTGCGACCAGTGAAAGATTTACGGCTGAAGCAAGGATATGAATCTTTTGGTCATTCTCTTTCATCGCAGTTATCACCTCGTCACGCAACTCCCCAAACCCTTTGCCAAGTTTTGCCACCTCCAGAACAGCAAAATCCGCCTTTGCAGCAGCCCTATCAGTGGCCTCTTTAACTTTTTCTACCGCGGCATTTGCTGCAGCCTGTGCAGCATTACCAGCTTCTGTGGCAGCTACCTCCGCAGACTTTGCGGCCTTTGCAGCCAAATCTCCACTCTTCTTGGCAGCATCCGCCGCAGCCTGTGCAGCTAAAACAGAGGTATTGAGCGAATTAAGACCATCGCTTAACTCATCAAGAATCTGAGGCAGTGGTTTCGACTGAATACCTGAAGTACCAATCTTTGCTTGAACTCTTTCCCCCATTTCTTTTCTCCTCTAAATATCCATCTTAAAATATCCCATTATAAGGTTCAATTATGAAAGCCACATGAATTGTTCAAGGAGTGTAACCCTTTTTTGTCGAAATAATTGGGTATTAAGTCTAAACTCTGTGCTACATCCCTATTGACCTTCCCCTTCGTGAAGACTATCGTCCCGCGCACGTCGAACAAGAGAAGGAGAAGTCCAAGGTCTATGCCCATCCAGCAAGGTATTAAATAATTTCTTATGTCATGTAATGTAGAGGGTAAACCACATAGCACAATGGAGTGCTATACCGACAAGCTCGAAGGATTGGCTTGGTATGCCAGAATTTAAATTAGCCGGATAACGCAAGCCGGATGACAGGTTAGCTAATGAAGAACACCTAGTGGAATACTCGGCTAACTTGTCGAGGCATCAATTCGACAAATATGTTATTTATAATCGGGCCGGTTACTCATCTTCCCTATACCCATGATTTGGCATTTGCTTTCCATCAATTAAAACCGTTCTGTCGGATACTTCTACACGCCCACGTGCTATTAAATCGTGCACTGTAAAAGGATAAATTTGCCAGTCCCCGGATACTTTGAGCGCTTTCTGGAGGTTTTCACAAAGCTGTTTCATGGTTTCTTTTTGTTCCGCATCGGCTGCTTTTTCAAAAACGTCATAGGTGGAGATACCGTGGTCTTTCGCGAAAGCCGTTACTTTTTGAAACCCTTCGGTCTGCCATTTTTTTCCTTCTGATTCTAAAGCATTGAGCGTCGAGCCTATCCTGAGAGCTTTAGATTGGGCCAGCACAGGGCCCGTGTCTTCGCCCTTGTCGACAATAAACACCGTTGATCTTAACTCATTATCGCCAGCTAATATCGCCTTAGCTGTGGGTATCCAGTGCAAACCCGCGTAATCTTTTGTGGTGTCTCCCGGATGGATATTCAGGATTTTCGGATAGTATCTTTCCACGGAATAATCAGTCAACCACTGATCATACCCCGCCAGGCAGATCAGGTCGGGTATTTTTTTGATTGTGTCTTCTATGAGTTTCCAAGCGTCTTGTTCGTACCGTTCTCTCTCCGGACAATTTCTGGGTATGCCCATGGCCCCAATTCTATTTCTTGCAGCTTTTATATACGGTACGTGGCTAAGTTCGATTACGACATGTTTATTTGATCTAGCCTTTTCTGCCCCTTCACAACCTGGCCTGTTGGTGAATACAACATATTCGTGATTTGGATCACGTTCGACAATACGCTGGTAATTTGTCCCTGAGCCGGAAACAAAACAGACGACAGTCATCCTGCCACTATGAGTTTTTGGGTTATATATCATCTGCGTCATAAAGTATTCAACCCAAAAACCCATAACCTATATTCTATGGTTCTAAGAACAAACGCATCCCATGATACAACCCATGAAAATTCAAAATAATTGATAAGCAATTAAAAAAGGCCCAAATCCCCCAGTTGCCAATTGTCTTTCTTATCAACTTTCCTCATAAGCAATGACCCTAATCAACCCTATCGTAGATCCAGTATCATCGGTCGTGCACGTATCACTAACTGAAATAACCTTGCGAACATTGTTTTCCGAAATGAACTTGTTTACCAGATCATCCAGTTGGTTAAGTTCATGTACGGTATGAAATATTTTAATTTCCGATGCAAATGTCTGAACTTTTATCATATTATTACAACTCCTTTTTTGGTTTCAATATTCACGCACACGGGTGTTAACAATCACATATTTACTTTTTCTTTTCGCCGAGAAGGTCTTTTATTAGAGTTGTTGTTTCATTGATAGTTCGACGCCTATTTTCCCATGTAGAAATCACCTTCTCAAGCGCATCCACTGAATCGTACCCATCACTCTGTAATTGCTTTTTCATTTTGCAAAGGCTATTAATTAAACGAGTTTCGCTCTTTACTTCATTCTCTAAGTCCCGTAAAGCCTCTATGTAGTATTCTGTCTTTTTCATTCCATCCTCCTAAACAAGTAAGTAGATTATACCATGTGACCGCAATTGGCAGACCGTTCAGTTGATCGGTTCTATGGTCCAAATCTACCTGCTATTCTTACTTTAATATCGCTTGTGTTGTAGTATTGCGTTCTACCCAGTTCATTCCCCATATTCAGAGTGAACATCAGCTTTTTGACTAATTCCGATGCCGTCGTTACCCGCTGTTGTCATATGCGACGCGGTATTTGGACAGGAATCTTCCAAAACACCACCCCTGAAACAAACAAATACATGGTTTGGGGTATAATTGAGCCAACCGATGAATCATTACGATATACTCCTGATGAAGTGCCACGAGCGGGAAAAAGAAGAAACGAAAAAAGACTCTAAAATAGGGTCGGTTATTCTGTCTCGACTCGAAAAAAGGCTCGAACGCCAATTTTTTCCCAAATTCCAGGAGTTGAGTTTCAGGTTTGCTCTCAAGCTAAAATCGGTCAATTCCCGCGAAGAGTTTGATTTCTTTCACCGTTCATATATTCAAGCCTTTCGACAAGAAATCAAAACCCGTGGAGGAACCATCGTTAGCTACGGAGAAGCCCAAAAACCTGTCAATATCTTTCTCAAAGAATCTGTCGAAAAGAGCATGCTTCTGGACACAGCTTTGGCCGACCGTCTCAGCCCGTTACTACATGTTACACTGGACGGAATCATCATCATGTACATGCAGTCATTTTTCCGCGAGGACTACAACTCTTTTGTCGCCCCATCAAACAAGATTTGCGGGTTGATAGACACTTACGATATAACCAAGTACCGGAACAAGGACATCAGCGAGAGCCTGCAAAACCAGCTCATGTTTATCAACCATGAGGTTTACATCTCCTGGCAGTCATGGTTCCGCAGCATTTCGCCCGATCGCCCGGTGCTGTTAGACACTGTCTGGTCCATCGCCCGCAGGGCGCTACTTTAATAAAAGTCCGACACGATCGTACCCTGCATTTTTTTAACGAAAATGGGATAAGATCAACTCAACGGCTCCTACCTCCAATCCTTTGATGAAGGCACCTTTTCCAAGGCACTGAACGACTTCACCTTACTCACAATAACATTATGCGCGCCTTCGCGCCTTGTAAGCCTGCCATGCACCATAATAAAAGCCGATTTGAAGCTATTCTCATCACGCTCATAAACAAGCGGGAAAACCATGAGAGGTATATGCCCGAACTCATCTTCAAGGGTGATGAACACTACCTTTCCTCGCGGTCTCTGGCGCCGGATCACCAGTCCGGCCGTCAGCACCTCTGCCCCGTCGTCCATGTTCTCTATATCTCTGCTGCAGCATATTATATTTTGAAACCGCGGGCGCAGATGCCCCATGATATGCCCTGCGGGGAAAAGGTTAAGAACATTGTATTCCTCCTTCATGCGCTCCCAATCGTCCGGAGCCTCCAGTTCTGTCATATCCTGCTCCACTGGCAAGCACAACGTCAGTTGTAAGTTAACCGGACGATACCTTAACCCGATTTCCCACTTGGCCTTTCTGCGGTTCGGTTGCAGGCAATCGTAAGCCCCTGCATCAGCCAGGTTAAAAGCAACTTTCTCTAAAACGCCACTGCGCTCCATGAAATCGCCTATGCTCATAAAGTCCCCACCTTTATCGCGTCCATTTTCTATATCACCGGCAGCAACACTGCCCAAACCTATGATATTAAGAAAACCCAACCGCAGGGCTCCGCTCTCTATGGTACATGACGGGTGGCTCCTGTTGATGTCAGGATTGAGCACCCCGATGCCGTGTCTACGAGCATCTTCTTTTAGGGTTTCAAGATTATAGAAACCCATCGGCTGTTGATTGAAGATAGACACAAAAAACTCCAGCGGGTAGTACAATTTCAACCAGGCTGCCTGATAGGCCGTCACGCCAAAAGCAAAAGCATGTGACTCAGGGAACATATACTGCCCGTTGAATTTTTTAAAAATACGCTCAGCCGCAGCCTCTTCTACACCTCTGTTCTGAGCTCCGTTAAAGAACTCTTTATGGAATGCTTTAATAAGCTCGCTGTTATGCTTTCGACCAAATGCACGGCGCATCTGGTCGGCCTTGCTCGGACTAAAACCAGCCACATCGATGGCCAACTGGTTTACCTGATCTTGAAATAGAACCACTCCCAGGGTGCGCTCTAACGCACGTTTTTCCAGAGGATGGTCGTAAGTAACAGGTTTCCTTTTGCTCCTACGGGCCAGATATTCCTGTACGCCGCCGTTGACTCCTACCCCGGGTCTAACCGCCCCTACCTCGTGTGCCATGTCTAGCAGATTCCGGGGACGCAGCCGTGTAATGGTCTGTATCTGAGCCGCCGATTCCACCTGGAATATGCCGACGGTATCAGCACGGCAAAGCATGTCATAGACCTCTCTATCTTCGAAATCTATGCGCGACATGTCTATCCTCTTGCCAGTGCGCTGCTTGATCAATTCGATGGCTTCCTGCATCTGCGAAAGCGCCCCCAGCGCTAAAAAATCAATCTTTACAAAACCAGCATCGTCGATGCTGTCTTTGTCCCACTGGCAGACATAGCGTCCTTCGATAGCGCCTCTCTGCACTGGAACGATATCGATAAGAGGGGTGGAGGAGATGATCATGCCCCCGGGGTGCTGTCCCATGTACTTGGGGAAACCGTCCAGATCATAAGCCAACCGTATCAAGTCGCGCCATACTGGCGCGTTCGTTTTTTCCTGAAAGCCTGATGACTTCTGCATCTGCGATGCAAGCCCTCTGGCGCTACCATAGTCGAGTTGCTTACTCAGTTGGTCAACTTCGTTGGAAGGCAAACCCAATGCCCTGCCCAAATCTCTTACAGATCCTTTTATCTGATAGGTAGCGATGGTGCCGACGAGAGCGGCGTGGCGCCATCCCCATTTCTGATGCGTTCTGAGGATAAGTTCTTCACGGATGCTGCGCGGAAAATCTAGATCGATATCCGGCGCGTTGCTCATGGCATCGGCTGGCAGAAAGCGTTCCAGCGACAGATTGTATTTGAGTGGGTCGATATGAGACAAGCCGATCAGGTAGCCTATCAACAACGACACCGATGAGCCGCGCCCCCGCCCAGGCGGGTTTTCTTCAAGCGAAAGCCCCGGGTCACTCAAACCCTGTTCTATCATCACCTCGCGTGCCAGCTTGATAACATCGTGGTAAAGCAGCAGAAATCCTGCCAGGTGGTGACGCCTAACCAAAGCAAATTCCTGCTGTAAACGCTGGCTTACGGCGGCAGTAACACTTCCGTAGCGTCTGAGGGCTGCCTCAAGACAGATTTTCTCCAGATAGCTTTCAGGCGTATGCCCGTCAGGCACCTTATAATCGGGCATTGTGTAGCCGTTTTCACTGGAAAGGTCGAAACGGCAGCGCGAGGCGATTTCTACCGTATTTGAGAGGGCGCGCGGGCATTCCTTAAAAAGCTCTTCCAGTTCAACAAGCGAACGCAAATAAAACTCGGAATTGGGGCGACGCTCGCGGTGTGAACCTTCCAGACTCTTGCAGTTTCGTATCGCTACCAAGCAGTCCTGAAGTTGGTGCCTGTCTCGGATATGATAATGAACATTACCGGTCGCCACTACCCCAACGTCCATTTCACCTGCCAGCTCGATAAGCCTGCGATTGCGCAGGCTATCACCGGAAACACGGTTTTGCTGCAACTCAAGATAATAGTTATTAGGCCCGAACCATCCCAGGTAACGTTCTATCAGACAGCGCGCCTCATCAAAGCGTGAATCAACGACTAAATCTGAGAGTTCACCTCGCGTACATCCCGAAAGGGCTATCAACCCCGATGCGTGAGATTCTAAAAGCTTATGCGGTAGCTGGGGATTGCTGCGATCTCCCGTGTTTTGGGCGGCAGTGATTAGCCGACATAGATTGCGATAGCCCTCCCCGTTTTCCGCCAGTAGCGTTAGGTGATGACCTCCATGCAGGGTCAGCTCGGCCCCCAGGATAGACGGTATTTCCAGAGAACGGGCTAAGTGCGAAAATCGCATGGCGCCGCACAGATTGTCGTGGTCAGTAAGCGCCATGGCAGAGTAACCCAGGCCCTTGGATGTAGTTAAAAGCTCCTCCAAGGAGGAAGCGCCGTCATGAAATGAATAATAGCTATGACAGTGCAGTTCGGCGTATTCCATGTAGCACCTAGTAAGTCTGGCAGTACCAGCGGTTATCCACGAGGTCCTTAAAAATCACCAGCCTATGTCCGGATACCAAAGTAACGGTAAAATACACCCGAGACAGCGGAGCGGCGCGCCACCACTCATCATCCAAACGCCAGGTATCTTCGATAGCAACGATCCTCTGCTTATCCCCGTTCTTCAGTGCTAGCAGCAACCCGAAATGGTCTTCCTCAACATAGAGCAGCTCCGGCAGGTTCAATGATTTAAAGGTGCCAACGTATAACGTCTTTCCGGTATCCTGGACCATGGCTCGACCTCCTTCACCCGAAATAGCTGGGAAGCTCCCAAACGGAATTCCAGCTGTTTTATCTCATCCAGCAGGTGTGCCTGTGCCCTGACCGCCGAAAGGAGGCTCTTCTGTTTTCCGTAAGGGCGGCCTGTTCCCGTAATCTTCATCCCCAGTTGCTCCACCGGTCCCGGTTGAGGTAACATTTCCACAATCTGCCTGATGCGCGAAATGCCAGTTTTGGTGTTCATAGCAGGCTCTTTGAATCGTATGTCTTGCTCCCAGTATTCAGAGATCCAGCTGCGTGTCCAGAGTGTGATGCGACTGATACCCAGCCCCTTCTGTGACAACCTGACAAAAGCTCTTGAAAGCAGGGTCTCTAGGACCATCAGGATGAGTTCCAGTGACACAGTTATAGAGACCAATGTGGTAGACTCCTCTATGGTTTCTTCGCTCAAACGGGGATACAGAGGCGTATCATCGCGGCCATTTGCCAGTTCTTTTATCCGCCTGCCATCCGGTCCGAACTGGGCCTGCAGATGGGACGTCGGCATCTCTGCCAGTTGCCCTAGAGTGTACAGCCCAAACTCGTGCAATTTACCCTTGATTCTGAGGGAAACCGGCAATAAATCACAAGGCAGTCCTTTAAAAAACGCATCGGCATCTCCCTGCAGAATGTAATGGCTGCCGATAGGACTCTGTACGGCGGACAAATAAGATGCGAATTTACCATCGGCAATACCTATGCGGGATTCGAACACCGGCGGGATAGTCCTATGCACGGCGTCCGCCAGCAACGCGTCGCTACGGTAAATAAGCTGCAATCCTTCGGCGCCTATATAAATATCGCCCAGTTCGAGCCCTTCCACCAAAGGGCTCTTGAGTTCCAGCGCATCTAGTATGCTATTGAAAACCCGCCAGTAATACAGCATATCTGCCTGCAAAATCTCCATACCTCCGTAGAGAGAAAGCGCCTGCTGCAGG
>CAZUXO010000345.1:0-4178 GCA_964624325.1 uncultured Dehalococcoidales bacterium | reverse complement strand
TCACCTTCCGCTGGCAGCCTAGTGGGCAGACCTTCGCGGGCGCAGAAATTTGCTACGTCGCAGGCCAGGAAGTAGTCGATCCATCGCTGGTAATCGGCTACAAACAGCAACAACCATGGGGCGTTTGCAATGAACGGCTGGTTATCGCAGGTTTTGGCCAGGGTGTTTTTCTTGGTGATGTCGTTTACCTCAATGATGGAATAGAGCATAAGGTTGCCTGCGGTAGGTGCACGTAGCGTTGCGTGGATTATGGCACCTTTAACTTCAGCCTCTATGGGGCGGTTATCGAAAGCCCTGATGGATTTGCGCAGCATGATTGTCTCGATAGTGGGATTAATACTGTCTAACTCCTTTGGTGTGGGATTAACGCCAACCCAGGTTATGATACAAGCTTGACCTCGATGGGCGTACGTTCCATGTTCGTTGTATTTATCAGGTTCTGGCGGAAGAGGCGTGCCATCCTGCCGACGAACCGATCTGGTATTATCTCAAGGCGCGTATTATAAAAGGTGACGATATCGTTGAAGTAGGTGCGGGCTAGTGCGATACGCTTCTCCGTGTCGGATAGTGATTTTTGCAGGGCCAAGAAAGACTGATTGGCCTTGAGGGCCGGAAAACTTTCCGCCATGACAAGCAAGGTGGGGCTGTAACCTCTGAGGGTGCCCCCTTGAGCGTGTAATTCTGACTGATTACGCATCTCAGCCACCAGTTGTTGGGCAGCCTTCTCGTGGGCGCTGTAACCCTCGACGCATTTAATCAGGTTGGGAATAAGATCGGCGCGTCGTTTGATCTGCACGTCTACCTGGGACCAGGCCTGGTTGACGCGGTTTCTCAGGGAAATCAGGCTATTATAGACCGTCAAGATCCAGCCGAGAGACAGGGCAGCGAAATAAACTCCAAAAGCAATAATGAAAAGGTGCATGGATGTTGATTGCTGTGTGTCCAAAGCACTATAAATGAAAACTCCTGTCACGGAGACAAGGGTACCTAAAACAATCCACAGCCATATCCACCATACATAAGCTGAGCTTATCTTTTGCTCGGTCCGGGTGGAGATGACATAGAGTGGGGCAGACTTATCGCGTGCTATCTCGGCAGCCACCATGTCTTTGCGTTCACGGGCCTGACCCACGACATAGAGCATGGCGTGCAGCGGTAACACGCTTTCCCGGAAGCGGCGCTGGTGAGTGGAGTTGGGTATGGCAGAAAGCGGCCCTCTGGCAAAATAGAGCGGGTCTCCCGCCCCGCAAGTGCGGTCTACGGTGGGAACGCCGTGGATGGAGGCACCTTCAGGCACAATGCGTATAATACCGGAGTCGTCCTTGAGGTAGAACGGAGGGTTTTCGCCTCCGCTGGCGACGATCGTCCATCCGCTTTCGTTACGCGTGCGCAGACCGGAGCGGCCCTGGGTATCGGTGTAAGTTTCGGTCACCGAACGTGACCACTGTTCCTCAACCTTCCATTCGTGAAGCACACAGCGTATGTTGCCCAGGTAGCTGGTTACCGGAATCTCGCTCTCGGCGGTGCCCTTAAGTTCGCTTAAGCCAATGAAGACACCCTGCGTCTTGGAGGTAGGCAAGTCGTCAATGAGACGCTTGCGCTGCAGGCAGACGAAGGTCCCAACCAGGCATCCGAGTAGGCTAAATGACCCAATCACAAGAGGCAATACAAACAATAATGTATCCTCATCTTTGAGTTAGCCAATGATACGTGAGGGAGGGAAAGTCGTCAAGAAAAATAAGGGCTGGCAAAAGTTGTGGCAAGCCGGATTATTACTATTTTGGACCACAAAGTCGTCCTGATGCCACTTTGGGTTACTCCAAGATATGGTGGGGTCAGGTTCTTTTCGAAAGTCTGTTTCTGCGGAAACCGCTTATTTCCCCTAGGCTTTGATAGAACGGGCAACTTTCGCACCAAGATCCCTGCATCTGTTGAGATCATCTTCTCTTGGCTGCCACTTGGCTTTGACGCCTTCAGCGACCACCGCGATTTTACAGCGGTTCAAATGCTCCTCAATAATGGCTAATCCTTCCCCACTCCAGCCATAAGAACCGAAGGCAGCACCGATCTTATTCTGGAATTTCAAGCCTCTTAATTCTTCTAATATCGGGGTAATGCTCGGCAATACGCCTTGATTAAAGGTAGGGGAACCCACGACGATGGCTTTGGCCTTGAAGATCTCGGTAACCATATCGTTCCTGTCAGATACCCCCGCATGAAATAACTTGTATTGCACCCCTTCATCTGCAATGCCTTGACCGATTGCCTCAGCCATATGTCTGGTGGCATTCGCTATTGTGTCATAAATAATAACCGCGCTCTTTTCCGGTGGCTGAGAAGACCACTCCTGGTATTTTTTTACAATCTGGATTGGGTCATTTCGCCACAAGACACCATGGCTCGGTGCGATCATATCAATCGGTAGATTCAGGGCTAATACGTCATTGATTTTCTTTGAAACAACGGCGCTAAAAGGGGTGAGGATGTTGGCGTAGTATTTCAACGCTTCCTCGTAAAGTTCCTCCTGGTTTACCTGGTCGTTAAACCGAAAAGCGGTGGCGTAATGTTGTCCAAAGGCGTCATTAGAAATGAGTATGTTATCCCCGGTGAGGTAGGTAAACATGCTGTCCGGCCAGTGAAGCATGGGTGCTTCTATGAACACCAGATCATGCTTTCCGATGCTGAGCTTCTCTCCCGTTTTTACTGCTTTGAAGTTCCATGGCTGATGATAATATCCCTCGACGCTTTCCCTGCCTCTTTGGGAGACAATCACGGTGGCGTTTGGAGCAAGCCTCATAATCTCTGGGAGACTGCCAGAATGGTCAGCTTCTGCATGGTTAGCGACTACGAAATCAATTTTGGATGGGTCAATGATTTCTTTGATGTTTTCGATCAGCTGGTCCTGGAATGGGGTCCAGACCGTGTCAACCAGAACGATCTTCTCGTCAACAATCAAATATGAATTGTATGTGGAGCCCCGGTGCGTGGAAAGCTCGTTTCCGTGGAAATGCCTCAGTGCCCAATCCACGACACCAACCCAGTAAACACCTTCAGCTAGTCGAGTGACCATTTCGCATACCCCCGAAAATTCTACAAACAAGAACGTTTTCGATTTATTCAACCTTTTTAAAATCGCTTTTCGCTGCCCCACAAATGGGACATTGCCAGCCATCCGGGATATTTTCAAATGGTGTACCGGCAGCTATGCCGCCATCCGGATCCCCAACCTCGGGGTCATAAATCCACCCACAAACTGAACACTTGTATTTGGCCATCGTCTGTTTGACCTCCTTGTTAATTTCGACATAGCTGGGGGCAGTTTTTGGAGTTGTGCCACGCTTGATCTTGTAATAATACTCATAGGTCATACAGGGTTTTTCGTTAAGAACCTCTCCGTCTACTATTTCTCCGACAAAAAGTGTATGAGTGCCCACATCCAGCTCGCCAGTGACTTTGGCTTCCAGGAACGCGGTGGTATTGTCGAGAACCACCGGAGCCAAGGTCCTGCCCATTTTGTAGTTGATACCAGCCAGTTTTTCCGTGTCCCTGCCTGACTTGAAACCGAATTGCCCGATAAACGAAAGTGGCGCGTCCTGGCTGACAACGGAGAGTGCAAATACTCTACTGTTCTGGATATACTCCCAGGTAAGGTTCTTCTTGTTAATGCTAATAGCAACCGTGGGGGGCTCGGATGTTATTTGAAAAGCCGTATTCGCGATTTGGCCATTGAAAAGCTGACCCTTTATTGAAGTTACTATGTATATTCCGTAACTGAGCTTGTGAAGGGCATTGGGATTCATATTTAGTCTCCTTGTTTGTAGAGTTTTGGCAAAGGATTCAAGGGACTTATTTACGTCGCCAGTTGTTCTCCAAAGTCTCGCCCGTAGTCCTGGCAGGCCCGCATTCCTTCTCTGGTTTCTACCAGGGCTTCCTTCAAATTGAATGAGCCAAGCTTGGAAGGTTTCATATTGAAAACGTACTGCATGGTGTCCAGAATCAGAGACGGCGCGTCACCGCTATGGGTATAGGAGCCAAAGGCTCCAGCCAATTTCCCTCCCAGATCTGTTTTACGCGCTAAAAAGAGCAGCGTCTTCATTGGCTCAGCCATATCCCTGTGGTATGTGGGAGAGCCAAAAATGCAGCCGTCATTGCCTGCCAGATCATTGACAGTCTTCAGG
>CAZUXO010000344.1:0-2979 GCA_964624325.1 uncultured Dehalococcoidales bacterium | reverse complement strand
CTTAGGAAAGGGTATCACCTCGCGTATATTACCCGCACCCGACAGCAGCATTACCAGTCTATCAATGCCAACGGCAATGCCACCGTGAGGAGGGGCCCCAAAAGAGAAAGCTTCCAGCAGATGACCAAAGCGCTCATCTATCTCAGGGTCAGTATATTTCATCACCTGAAATATCTTGCGCTGAAGCGAACTTTGATGGATACGGATACTACCTCCGCCCACTTCGTAACCGTTAAGCACTATGTCGTAGGCGCGCGAGCCAGCTTTGCCCGGTTCGCTATCCAGCAGCAGGAGGTCGGCTTCGAGAGGCGCGGTAAAGGGATGGTGGACAGCCTCCCATCGTCCGAGGTCCTTGTTCCAATCAAGCAGCGGAAAGTCTACTACCCATGCAAAAGCGAACAACTCCGGGTCGGCCAGACCCAAACGCAACCCCATTTCTTGACGAAGCTTGCCAAGAGTATTGGAGGCAACCGTATTTGTATCAGCCACGAATACGATAAGATCGCCGGGTTTGGCTCCGGATTTATGCGCTATCTGCTTCACCTGCTCCAGGTTAAGATATTTAGCAGCCACGCTTTTGACCATATCCATGCCAAGATCATCAATTGTTGCGCATTCACTGGAAAGGGCCATGCTCAGGAGTCCCTTTGCGCCGTAGCTTTGTGCCAACTCAGTGAGATGCGCCAGTTCCTGGCGTGAGTAGGCGCCGCAGCCAGGCAAGGCGATAGCCTTGACACAACCCCCGCCTTCCACGGTGTTTTTGAAAACGCCGAACTCAGTATGCCCCACTATACGTGACACGTCGCCGATATGCATGCCGAAGCGAAGGTCCGGTTTATCCGAGCCATATCGCTCCATGGCTTCGGTGAAGGTAATTCGCGGGAAAGGTGCCAGCATGCGTTTGCCAGGGCACATTTTCCGAACCATACTGATGAACATTTCCTCCGTAACGGACATTATGTCTTCTTCGGTAACGAAGCTCATCTCAACGTCTAGTTGGGTGAATTCCGGCTGCCTGTCGGCGCGTGTATCCTCATCACGGAAACACTTGGCGATCTGATAATATTTTTCGAGACCCCCCACCATAAGGAGCTGTTTCATTTGTTGAGGGGACTGAGGCAAAGCGTAAAACTTCCCAGGATGCACACGGCTCGGGACGAGATAGTCCCTCGCTCCTTCTGGTGTGCTCTTCCCCAGTATGGGTGTCTCGACTTCAATAAAGCCTAATTCATCGAAGTAGCCGCGAATAAAACGCACCACCTGATGGCGCAGCATGATAATGTCTCTAACACGCGGACGACGCATGTCAAGGTAGCGATACTTCAAGCGCAGGTTTTCATCCACCTCAGCATCCTCGTTGATATAGAACGGGGGCGTCTCTGAGGTGTTAAGTATCGTAAGACTCTCGGCTAATATTTCTATCTCCCCAGTAGCCAGTTTTAGATTCAAGGTCCCCGATGGCCGACCAGACACAACCCCCTTTACCTGAACCACAAATTCGCTACGCAGATTGCCCGCCAGTTTATGGCATTCGGAATTCACTTCTGGATTGAAGACCACCTGGACTAGCCCCGAGCGGTCGCGCACGTCTATGAAGATAAGGCCACCGTGGTCTCGGCGGCGATCAACCCAGCCGGCAACCGTAACTTTCTGGCCAACAAGGCATGCATTCAGTTCTGGGGAGCTATGGGTTCTAAGCACGATGCACCTCGACAAATAATGCTAAAGGTTAATTATAGCCGACAATGATGCTGGCTTCAAATTGAAGGAGGCTGGCCAAGCAAATTTCCTCAAATGTAACAATCAGCATAATTACTCTGCCCGATAATTGTTACATTCCATCATAATTTCTAATACCTGATTAAGTGTATTTTAATGCTGGGTTAATAATGCGAAAGTATCATGAGGGTAAACAAATAGCATTGAAAAAGGGGTAAATGGAATGCGAATCAAAAATAATTTGATCGACGGAACAACATCCGAAACTCCAGCCAGAGATGTACCAAGCTCCGGTCATGCGAGAATAATCACAGATAACCCTGAAACCATGCGACAACTCAGCAAGACGTCGGAAGATGACAGGTGGAAATTAGGAGGGTGCCCCAGATGTCACGGTGATGTCTTCCTCGACTCGGAAGATGGAGAGTTACTTGGGCACTGTCTTCAGTGTGGATACGTTGGCACAAGCGTTGTTACTTCGAAGTCTAAACAACCATGGTGAGAAACAAGACTTCATTATTCGAATAATTGACCGAACAGGTGTAACAACCCGAAGACCTTAAATGGCCGCGTTGTAATGAATGTTGTGTCTCTGGATGGCAAAGCAAGACTTGGCAAACCCTACTTATCCTGCATAAATAGTCTTGACTATAATTAACCCAATCCGCTATAATACCGACCTAGCCTGACCTATTTATAACCCAAAACAGGTTAGCCAGTTTTCCAAGCTCTGATTTCAGTTTGCGGGAGAACTATTTTTATGCTCCCGTCCGTGAGGAACTTATTGAAGCTGGCAATTAGCGGAAAAGGTGGAGTAGGGAAAACGTTTCTTTCAGCCATGCTGGCCAAAACAATGGCTCAGGCAGGATATCTTGTCACGGCCATAGATGCCGACCCCGATGCCAACCTGGCCCTTAGCCTCGGTTTCCCAGATGCGAGTAAAATTACCCCTATTTCCGAGATGAAAGAACTCATACAGGAACGCACCGGCACACAACCTGGCTCGAGTTCCCCTTATTTCAAGATCAACCCCCGCGTTGATGACATCCCTGAAAAATACTCCGTTAAGCACCAGGGCATCCGCCTTCTTGTCATGGGGCGCCCAAAGGCTGGAGGTGCTGGTTGCTACTGTCCGGAGAACACCGTACTGGCCGCCCTGATGGCTCACCTGCTTCTCGCTCATAACGAGATGTTGGTCATGGATATGGCGGCTGGCATAGAGCACCTCAACCGGGGCACAGCCAGAGCGGTAGATAGACT
>CAZUXO010000343.1:0-5883 GCA_964624325.1 uncultured Dehalococcoidales bacterium | reverse complement strand
GCTCTGAACACTCTTTCCCTACACGACGCTCTTCCGATCTAACTAGTGCTGGCAAAAGAAGGGTCATAGTATCGAATCTACATCCGAGCGACTAGGTCAATTCATGCAGTTGCCAAACATTTATAATACGTGCTTAATGGTATAATGCATCCCTTATTTACTACTGCTCGAATGGCTTGGTTGCCTTCATCGCGATGAATTGTGCGGTGGAATATTTCCATTTCTTATTCTCAAAACTGTCAAAATATTCCAATATATTTCCAACCCATCGCCTGTATTGCCTTGGAAAAGTCTTTCGTATCGTAGAGACTATCATTTTGGTAAAAAATCTGGGGTTATGAATTATTGCCGCTTCATCTTCTATCCGCATACCGATACTGGTTAGAACCTGCTTTAACTCTTTGTTGGTATAGGTCTTCCCAATATAAAACCGGGATAATCTTAACCAAATCCAGAGACGGAAAAACGGTTCAGTGAAGTTGCTTCCGTTATCCATGGTTATGATAAACGTTCCTCCTGGCTTAAGAGTCCTCATTAGTTCCTTAAGGGAGAGGATAATGTCGTCCTTGTTTGCAAAATGATCCAGTGTAGAATCGGAAAATATCAGATCAAAGAAATTATTGGCAAATGTTAAGTTTCTGATATCGCAGGGGATAAATTCCGGATCAGTGCCTGGCGCATAACTTACTGCCATTTCTTTTGCTCGCTTGCATATTTCGGGAGAGATGTCTATGCCAAATATTCTCATTCCTGGTTTCAACATTTCCCATAGGAAAGATCTGGACGGACACATAGCTTCAGCATACAGATCTGTCTTTAGAATAGGCTGGCCTTCGGTTAAAGAGGCCCAACGAGTCAATAGTTTCAGGTGGCTTCGTTTGTAATGTTCAGCAAGCAGTTCATCATAACGCTGCCCGACAGGCATTTTATTGGACTTCATGTCCCAATACTTTGAAGTCAAGTCCATAAATCTTTCCCTAAATAGTTGTATCACTTGCTATGTTAGCCCAACCCTTGGCGCTATGCAACGGGCTTGTTTTTATTCCCGTCGCCGTCGTTTTTAGCTCGGCAACTGTGTGAGGCTCTCAAGTTTAGGAGTTTTGATTCGAAACGTTTTTCTCCCTCTGTCAAATGTTATCTAAGCATGAATTATCATGTGGTATAATTCCAAAGGTAGTGAGGTGATAAAACCGATGAATACAAACATAACATTAGCTGGTTCTTGTCTGATAACAACAATTGTATTGTTTATCGGTTCATTATCCTGTACCAGGACTCCGCTTACGACAACATTACCCGCAAAAACCATCACGATACCTGTAACCCAGACGATTACTGCAACGAATGTCACGGTTTACACTACCGTTGCAGTCACCAATAACACAACCATCGTTAACCCCGTAGCCAGCACCATTACGACAACTGTCCCACCAATAACAACAACCACTACCATAGTCCCACCGCCGGTCATAACCACTAAACCAGCGTTGACCATTACCCAATTCTGGCCACCGGCGACAGGTACAAACCTGACCTCCACTAACTACTTTCTTTCATCTCTGCTGAAAGGTCAGATAGTGAATTTCACCATCACTCCCGGTGGTTTCCCGTTGACTTATTATGTTCGTAATCCTGCGAATGATGTCATCATGAACTCTAAAATTGAAATCGGCACACTTAGTGCCTCGGAATCTTTCACAGTAACAATGGATGGCACTTACACCATACAGTGCGTACCGGATCTAGGTTTGCCAACCGTCTACTCAGTCTTATTTTATATTTCTTAGGCACTTTACTGGGAAGGTCAGCCAAACTTTAATTTCCAGTATAAATACTATACGTATAGTTGCATGCGAAGGGGATGGAATAATGAATCCCGGTCTGGAAACCAGAATACTTTCATCTCGCCCTATTAAAGCCATAGCACAGTCATTGGTGGAAAAGAGGTTTTATAAACTCATCGGTGCCTATTGCATGATAAGGGTGCAAAAACTTCCAACAAAATTATTTGGGCCTAGATACATAAGAAGCCGCAGCCAAATAGAATTGGATATCACCTATCACTGTAATCTCAAGTGCATTAACTGTGATAGATCATGCAGACAGGCGCCTAGCACTGAGCAAATGACGGTTGAACAAATACAAATGTTCGTTAAAGAGAGTATCGAAAAGAATGCAAAGTGGGAGAGAATAAAAGTATTGGGCGGTGAACCAACCCTCCATCCTGACCTGCTAAAGATATTATCTCTGCTACTTGAATACAAGAAACACTTTTCTTCTAGTGTCCGAATACAGCTTTTCACAAATGGCTATGGCAACAAGGTAGCCAGCATTCTATCCAAAGTCCCAATAGAGATTGAGATTAAGAATTCGATGTACCCGAGCGACACAAACAAATTTATTCCATTCAATAAGGCACCAACAGATTCCATCCTGTTAAAAATGGCGGATTTCTCAAACGGATGCTGGATCACTTCCAAATGTGGGATTGGGTTAACCCCCTACGGGTACTATTGCTGTGCAGCTGCCGGAAGCGTTGACCGAGTCTTCGGTTTTGATATTGGAAGAAAAGAGTTGCCTCCTGCTAATGACACTATGGTGGATCAGTTACGAGTGTTTTGTGAGCTTTGTGGTCATTACCCTTGTTCGTATACTTGGACAACTAAAGAGGAAATGTCAACTACATGGAAAGAAGCATATAAAAAATACAACAAAGCAAGGCCGTCGTTATCCTTGTATTCGCCTGAGTAGACTTCATTGAGTACTACTCGAATTTGGTTATTTTCGGGTATCGTTTACCTTTGTGGAATTTGGTATGCCAACTTAAAGCGAACAATACTCTTTTAATGGCCTGAGATACCCGCAATTAGCATGAGTTATGCCTAAATTACCCTCTTTCTCCAGGAATTCCGAATTGTCTTCTTCAGAGGTTTTCTTCAGGCGCATGTAACCCTTTAACATCTTTCCTTCCAGCGAACGAAGGCTTCATTTACACAAACGAGAGGAGCATATTGCTCCTCTCGCAGTTAAAACGATAAAACGACTGGATCTAATATCTCAAAATAGCTGTCTCGGACTGCCCGACGAAAGCATAAACGTCAACCACACCGCCCGCGACTGTGGCGTTTGCCTCTGCGTCCAATCCGCCGCTGACATTGGTGTAGGAAAACGTAGTGATATCATCCGGAAGGGGGCAATAAACTATTGCGATGGCAAGACCACCATTCTTCGCATCGAGGGCGAAGGATATTATCGGGCTGATCAATGAAAACTCGGATCTCGGTTCAAGCGACTCGTCCTCATCGATAAAAAGGACGCCCGTAGTGATAGCAGAAGTGCTTTCTGCGAAGCTATCATCGTCCGCGATTGCATAAGCGTAGGCTGAATAATTACCGCTTCCGTTGGAGATAATGATGATTGCATTAGCCTCGGAATTGGAATCCTGGCTGGATATGGCGGAGGCTACGGAGTTGGCATTTCCCGCGCTGCCGTCTTCGAGCATTGCCTGGGCTTGAGAAATGGCCCCGCTGTTATTCATGGCATCAGCCGTTGAAATGGCGATGGCAATACCTGTGCTTGAATCGTAAATGACGGCAATAGCGATAGATTGAGTCCCCGAATCATCTGACGCTGTAGCATCAGAATCGGCTATAACCGTACCGCTGCTGTACCAATCAATGTTGGCTAACGCTACAGAGAGACTCTCGCTGTAATTATCCGCATCTGCTACAGCGTTTGCATTGGCTATACCCTGGCTATGTCCCAAAGTGGGTGGAAGCTCGGTGGTTTGCGGTGAAATAGGAATAAATGGGTTCTGCACAGGTGCGCCGATCAGGGCTTCGGCTATTGCAGAGGCGCTGGAATTACTCGTTGCCCTGGCATCAGAGGTAGCACTGGTATTCCCTGAACTGTCTCCGACAATAAGGGAAATACTGGCCCCGTATGCATCCGATGAATGGTTAGCAGTGGCGCTAGCAACGCTATCTGTCGTACCTGAACTATTGCCTTCAATGCTGCCAAAAGCGGCGGCGACGGCCTGATCGGAAAAGGTTGAATCCGATTCCGTCTGGGCATGCCCTTCAGCTGTACCATTGCTGCCATGTACAATACCAATGTCTACGACAGAACTCGCAGAGCCATCCGTGGTTGAATCATAGTAGGCTAATCCAGGTCCTGAGACTGTGCCCTGGCTTTCGGCATAGAATTCGGCGGCATAAACGGCTCCGGCGAAAGAAAATATGCCCAATACCGCCAGTAACGACATGACAATCAAAACGTATTTTCTCATGTTCTTTCTCCCGTTCCTAAACGACAGGTATTATACGATAATATACTTATATAGAATGTTAAGTCAATGCGTAAAAAGACGACCGGTGCAGGCAAGCGTCCTCCCCAGCTCAGCACAAATCATTCTAATACTTTTCATGGTACGGGAATTGCGCCAATGAATCCGAAGTTCTGCGCTCTCATCGCGCTCGTATTTGATTTCCATATGAACCAGTTGCCATTGGGGAGTCGTGACTGCGACGTCAATCTTGCCTCCTCAATCATAATCGCCGATAAAATAATTACTCTCAAAACATGCCCCTTTTAAGTGAAAACCTCCGGTGTTACTTCAGATACCCGGGTATGGGAATATCGGTCGATATACCCCAGCCATTCACCTGCATCTGGCTGTCGCTCGTTTTGTTTATATACCAGTAACCGCTAGAAGGTCGATAGATCGCAGCGTCGGTCTTTCCATCACCATCATAGTCTCCGGGTACCGGTATGTCACCCGCTACCCCGCCCCAACCATATACCAGCATTTGACCGTTACTGGATTGCCTGATGTACCAGTAACCGGTAGACGGGCGATATACTGCCACATCGGTCTTTCCATCACCATCATAGTCTCCAGGTACCGGTATGTCACCCGCTACCCCGCCCCAACCATATACCAGAAGTTGACCATTACTGGATTGCCTGATCAGCCATTCGCCTGTAGACGGGCGGTACACGGCCACATCGGCCTTTCCATCACCGTCATAGTCGCCGGGTACCGGTATGTCACCACTAACCCCACCCCAGCCATATACCAGCGGCAGACCGTTACTGGATTGGATAATGTTCCAATAACCGGTAGACGGCGTGTACGTTGCAGCATCGGCCTTCCCGTCCCCGTCATAGTCACACGCTACTGGCAAATCGGTTGCAACACCCAGAGCTATTGCCTGCATCAGACTGGTACTTGACTGGTTGATATACCAATAACCAGCCGATGGCCGATAGATTGATACATCTGTCTTTCCATCACCATCAAAATCGGCAACTACATAAGCAAGCGTCTTGAAGGTAAAGGCAGTAGACCAATCTGATGTGCCGCCCGCACTCGTAGCATTGACCACCCATGAATAAGTTGTGCCGGGGGTGAGTGTACCGGCTGGTATGGTGTAAGTCACCGTCGGGGCTGTCACGATTTGGGTCACAATGGGTGAGAAGGCGCCTGCAGCGGTGACCTGCACGTTATAGGAAGTCGCGCCCGCAACAGCGCTCCAGGTTAGTACGATCGGAGCTGAACTCGCGGTGCTGCTTCCTGTCGTCGGCGATACCAGCGTCGGGGCGGTGGGCGCCGCGGGAAGGATGAAAGTGGACACGCTTGAGTAAGCCGATGTATTGCGGGGGCCGGTTGCCGATACCTTCCAGGTATAGGTCCCGCCTGCCAGCAAACCATTGGGGATATTCCAAGAAGTGGTAATGAGCACGGGCATATCGACCACTACGGTTGTCCCGCTCAATATCTGCAGGTTATAGGAAGTAGCGCCGGCAACTGCGCCCCAGGTAAGCGCGATAGGAGCCGATGCCACAACAGAACTTCCGCTGGTGGGAGTTGATAGTTCCGGC
>CAZUXO010000342.1:0-4385 GCA_964624325.1 uncultured Dehalococcoidales bacterium | reverse complement strand
CTTTGCTGATTGAAGGATACACAGCCATTTGTACCGAAGGAACTCCCCGCTGTTCAAAAGAAACATCCGAGGTGTATATCCATGAAGTCCCCCCCGCCTCGTCTTTACCGTACAAAAAGGCCCCTTTGTCCTGTGCTCTTTTCGCCAACCCCATTATATAGTCACGCTTTCCGAAGGTAAGCGCTTGCACCGGGCAAACCCCAGCGCAGGCCGGTTGTAAACCATCAGCTTGCCTGTCGGCGCAGAAGGTGCACTTTTTGATCATTCGGTTCGCATCCCAGTTAAACCTCGGCACGGAGAAGGGGCATGCGGCTACGCAATACTGGCAACCGACACACTTCTTCTCGTCGTAAAGCACTGGTCCATCGGCGGTTTTATGTAATGCACCTGTCGGGCACACGTTTGCGCAGGACGGATCGACACAATGCATGCACTGCCATTTACTGGGAAGCCACGCCACCTTGTTTTTAACTGTGACCTCACGATATTTGATCACTGACAACGAATTTGCCGATAAATCACTGGGCCTGTACTCCGGATCCAGATTATTCCAACGTCGGCAAGCATCTTCACAACGCCGGCAACCCAGGCACTTTGAAGACTCGTACAGCATTGCGGTTGCATCTGCCGACGGGACGGCAGGCGCAGCACTCACAGCCTTTCCCGAAGTTGACGCTGCACCTAATGCCACCAGGCCTGCAGCCGGAATAGAAAGCTTGAGGAAATCCCTGCGACTGAGTTGCGTCGCCTTTTCCCCATCCTTGTGCATATTCAAATTAGTATTGGAAATCTTTGGCATTTCCTTTTTTGACCTCCCCACTTTTAAGTCTTTTAACACTACCTTGTTTTCCTGCTACCGCAGTTTTGTAATGATTACTAATCCATTCTTAAGTTTAACTGTCTCTAGGGATTTTGCTGTTTCCCTACTTCTTCCCATTCAACCAGCGACCTGGCATGATCTTCAGTCAGGTATAAATTAGAGTATAAATAGCGCGCCCCTGTCGAAGCATCAATAAGTTTAATGTCATTGAATTCCGGGCGCTCCAAAGTTTTTAGTACTTGTGCATCGAGTTCATCGGGACTAATATTGAACACCTGGGCTTTGAAAAACATGACACTGGTGGGTCTTGGGTAGGTTTTGGACTCGTCTCGCACCGTTGAAGCGATGGTAGCACACGGATCGTTCTCTTCAGCCCGCAACAGGATGCTGGCATAGCTATCACTGATAAATTTCTCGGAATAAAGGAACAAAGTTCCCGATGATGCTGCCAGTGGCCTGATGTCCCTATACTTTCCTTCCTTCTCCATATCTGCGAAAACAGCTTTTAACCTGTCTGTATCCACAGGAGGCTCTGCCGTACAAAAAGAATCAATGCCAATCAATTTCGCCGTATCCTTCGAAGTGTCCCTGACCGTTTCGGCTATTCCGGCCTTGATCTCCTCGTTTTGAGCCTGAACCTCACCGATAGCTAGGCTCTCAGCCTGGCTATCGGTGATATATTTATTTGAGTATAGAAAGGGTTCACCAGTCGAAGCCACCACACATTGTACGTCCTGGTACTTCTCGTCTTTTTGCATGCCGTCGAGGTTGAACGCAAGAGCATCCATCTCAAGTTCGGATGATATCTGCCTGATGACCCCAGAGCTGGTTAACTTTGCAAGGTTCTGCGAATCATCCCGTACCTTTTCGGCTATTCGGGACAGCAATTCCTCGTTCACGTTTACTTTCTCACTCGTCGGCCGCATTGCTTCAAGCATCAATCAACCCCATTATCAACAATAACAAACAAACCGATTAGTTAGGCGGGCAGCAGCTTTCTTGCAGCCAGATCATCAGCTACATATTTCAGGTTCAATTTCTCGAGAGTTGCTCTCGTAGGCATACCTGTTTTGCTGTCCCAACCAAACTCCTCGTAGAACCAGCCCTTGGCAATCTCCATGTCAGCCCTGTCAAGCTTGTTGGTCCCCGCTGTGTATACCTGCTTTTCTGGATTTTGATCAAAAATCCAGTCCGGGGCTATGTCATGCTTGTTGCGCTGATCTATCTCGTTCATATAGCGGGCAGTCAGGGCGCGGAACAGGGTTACGATCCTTTTGCCGACAGTTTCCCACTGCTCCCTGGTCATGGTGTCGCCGGTGACGGCAGAATAGAATCTGGCTTCCAAGTCCGGCTCGCCCCGGTATTTCAGGTCTTTCCAGGGTGATACCCATGCCCCGTACATCCCGTTATAGTCACACATGGTCAGCGAGTCATGCAACTGGTTGTAGATTTCGCCGAACATGGCGAACCTTGCCTGGCCGCGGGTAGCCGGTTTCAGGTTATTGGATTCCCTCATACTGCCCTTCATCCCGGTTAATTCATCCGCGATTTCCAAAGCGGTTGCATATGGCAAACCTGTGCTCCAGTGGCTGTTGACAACATGGTTCTGGCAGTCACGGTTTTTAGGTAGTTGCACCAGAAACCCTTCTGCTCCACCTTCATGATGATAGGGAGAACCGAACTTCCAGTCTTTGTGCATGGTCTGGTAATCTTTTTCATTCTTATCGATTCCCCACATCTCACGCATCCACCAGCTGCCCATAGCCAGGGCTTTCCCCAATTCACCTTGCTGGTAGGCGATGGCCTTGTAGTAGAAGAGGTTGAAAGCGGGGTCCCCGGTATCGTAAAGCGCCCATGGGATAGCGTCATACTCCGCCTTGGGGAGCTTGGCTTTGAATATGCCTTTGGTGTAGCAATAAGAAAAATCAGATCCAAGCTGCGAGTAGTTGTTCCATACGCCGAGGTCATCAGCCAGAGCAGTGCCCAGCTGGTTGGCCGTTACGTTCAGCCACGGGTCAGCATTTGTTTTCACGAAGTGTTGATTACCCTGGTTGCCGACGCAGGTGTTGGCATGATACTGGCTATAGCCATACTTTTCCAGCAACGGGTTCTTGTAGTCTATATGGCAGCGTATTGGGCAGGCATTGCAGCCGTCCATGCGAACCGTAATCATCTCTCCTATAGTTTTGCCGGAGGCATCCTTGGTGCTGAAATCAGATGTTCCTTTCATGCAGCGCAGGCCCATTTTGTTGTTGTCACCTGCGGCGCAAATCCCCGTTTCCACCGGCGGATCGGCAGCGCCCCAGAACAGCCCCGGTCTTGCCCACCAGCGCGATGAAGTGCTGCTGTATTCCGACCAGGGTTGGGGAGTAGAGGGAACGACGCCCCCGGAGTTGGTTCCCATTAGATACATCCATTTATTGACTAGGGTCTTCCAGGTATCTTTGTCAGCGACAATCTTTAACCGGCCGCTGCCCTTCACACCGATGGCCTTCAAATTCTTGGATCCCATCACTCCACCCAGGCCACCTGCGCTGTGGGACATATCGCACTGAATAGTCGATTGGTTTACCAGGTTCTCGCCGGCCTGCCCGATGGCAGCTACATGCGCTTCGGTCCCCATCAGTGAGGTTATCTCAAAGGTGGTGTTGTTAATACCCGTACCCCATATCCATTTGGCATCAATGATCTGTACATCATCGTCAACGATCTTGATCCACACGGGTTTGCTGGATTTGCCCTGCACGATTATGCTGTCCCAGCCGGCGTACTTCAGTTCGGACCCCCAGTGCCCACCCATATGGCCGGAACCAGGCAGGTAATATGGATTCATCGGCCACAGGGAGGTTATGGTAGTTCTCCCCGAACAGGGAGTTCCTGTGCCGGTCAACGGCCCTACGCCAAAGATTAGGCGGTTCGCGGCATCATAAGGTTTCACACCTGGTGGGACTTCATCCCAGAGAACTTTCCAGGCCAGGCCTTGCCCTCCCACGTAATCCTTATACTTGGCAATAGTGTCCTCGGTGCTTATCACTCCGGTTGTAAGATCAACTCTTAAAACTTTGCCAGTCCATCCACCATACTGAACCATTCTTTTCTCCTTTTATCTTTATTACTTATTATTATTTCACTGCAGATGTTGTTTTCCCGAATGTTGGGTGACAATCTACAGTCTGGCAAGAGATATCCTCTGGTACCTTCAGGGCAGCTGATACCACAAATCGTCCCGGGATATCTTTTGTCAGGTCCGTCCAGGGTATATATCGTAAAGCCCCGCTCGGGCAGGCTTTTACGCACTCCGGGTCATTATTGCAAAGGAAACATTTCGTCGCTTTTTCGGTCACTTCATTAAATGTTGTCATCCCCCATGGGCATGCTCTCTGGCAGGTCTTGCATCCTTTGCACTTGTCGGGGTTTACCACTCCGCATTGACTCATAATTAAAGTTACCGAGTAAGGGGTCGTTGACTCAAAATAAGTGTTACCGAAGGCCAATATGATAGGAGGTCAAGGTGACACGAAAGAGCGTTAAAGAATATGCGGAGGCAGTAAAAGGGCGTTACCGA
>CAZUXO010000341.1:0-7578 GCA_964624325.1 uncultured Dehalococcoidales bacterium | reverse complement strand
CCCATGAAAATGATAGCGTTTAACTCCACCGGCGAAGCCGCGCCCTTTGGAGATTCCGGTAACGCTAATTTTGTCGCCGGGTTTGAACAAGCTAACGGCCAGTTTATCGCCAACTTTTACGTCATCGGTAGTCTCCAAACGAAACTCCCTAAGGTACTTGAATTCACCCAGACCCTTGCTCTGGCCTTTCTGGACAGAATTAAGCTTCTTGGCTACGCCGAATCCCAGTTTAGCGGCAGTATAACCATCGCTCTGCGCAGTCTTCAACTGCACTATCGTGCAAGGTCCGGCCTCTATAATGGTAGCAGCTTCAGCATTTCCCTTTTCGCCAAAATACTGCGTCGTCCCCAGTTTGCGCCCAATTATTCCTTGTATCATCATCGTACCTTACTGCGATTTAATATCTATGCCCACACCTGAAGGCAAATTGAGGTTCGTAAGGGCATCTATGGTCTTGGATGTGGTTTCCACGATATCTATAATCCGTTTGTGAGTGCGCACCTCAAACTGTTCCTGAGAGTTTTTATCAATGAAGGAGCTACGGATAACGCTGAATTTCTTAATGCGAGTCGGGAGCGGCACAGGTCCTGTGACCACCGCCCCTGTCTTTTCCAACGCTTCCACAATCTGTCGTGCCGCCTGATCTAGTATGCGATGGTCAAACCCCTTGAGCTTGATACGTATTTTTTGCTTGGTCGTCATTTTAACCTGCCTCACTAACTAACTTTTGCCAACGGTTTCGGCTTTGATTTCCTCTGCCAGAGCCGCCGGCACCTGCTGGTATTGATGGAACTCGAGAGAATAAGTGGCGCGACCCTGCGTCATGGAGCGCAGGTCGGTAGCATAACCGAAGGTCTTGGCCAGGGGAACAATGCCATGTATGGTTGTAGTGTCCCCAAGCGTTTCGATGGACTCGATGCGACCCCGGCGAGAGTTGAGGTCACCGATAATATCGCCCATGAATTGCTCGGGCGTGACAATCTCAACCTTCATCACTGGTTCCAGGATAACGGCATTACATTTATGTAAACCATTTTTGAGCGCCAGCAAACCAGCCATCTTGAAGGCCATGTCGTTTGAATCAACCTCGTGGAAGCTGCCGTCGTAAATGGTAGCCTTGACATCCACCACGGGAAAACCCGCCAGTCCTCCGGTTTCCAGGGCTTCTTTAATACCCGCGCCGGCCGCCTTGATATACTCTCGCGGTAGCGTACCGCCGCGTACCTTATCTATATATTCGAAACCCTTGCCCGCTTCCGCCGGTGAAAATTCCACCATTACATGGCCGTACTGGCCGCGGCCGCCGCTCTGGCGCACAAATCTGCCTTCCACCTTGGCGGAACTGGTAATGGTCTCTTTATAAGCCACTTTAGGCTGACCCACATTAGCCCCCACCTTGAACTCGGTCAAAAGGCGACTTACCAGAACGTCAAGATGCAACTCACCCATACCAGCGATAACCGTTTGTCCGGTCTCGTCATTAAACGACACCTTGAAGGTGGGGTCCTCCTCTGCCAGTTTGGCAAGACCTTCGATCATCTTGTCACGATCTGCGCGTGTTTTGGGTTCAATGGCTACGGAGATGACCGGAGCGGGAAAGCTGATAGACTCCAGCAAAACCGGCTGAGCCAGGTCACACAGGGTATCGCCGGTAAAAGTGTTCTTGCTACCCATTGTTGCCACGATGGAACCAGCATCGGCCTGCTCAATTTCTTCGTGGTGGTTGGCATGCATTAACAATAGACGCCCGACACGTTCTTTGTCTCCGCGGGTGGAATTTAACACAGAGGAACCTGCGGTGACCGTGCCGGAATAAATACGAAGATAAACCAAACGCCCCACGAAGGGATCTGATACTACCTTAAAGGCCAATGCCGCGAAAGGAACGTCATCGCTGGTGGGACGAGGCACTTTGTTTCCCGTTTTCACTTCGATGGCTTCGGTAGGCGGTTTATCCATCGGCGAGGGTAGATAGTCTATAACACCGTCGAGCAGAAGTTGCACACCCTTGTTCTTTAGGGCGGAGCCGCACAGCACAGGAATAGCCTTGCCACTTAGGGCCACTCTTCGCAAAGCTGCTTTGATGTCAGCCTTGCTTATTTCAGTGCCTTCAAGATAACAAGCCATAATATGATCGTCTTCTTCAGCCAGACGCTCTATCATCTTGTGTCGATGCTCTTCGTAATTAGCTTGCTCAGAAGCGGGAATTTCAACAATCCTGGGGGGATCTTCCGGCTTGCCTTCGAAAACCACACAATGCCCTTCGATAAGGTCGATCACGCCGCGGAAATTGGTTTCTTTCCCCAATGGTAGTTGTACCGGAATGGGTTTGGCTTTAAGGCGATCCTCAATCATGCCAACGCAGCGGAAAAAGTCGGCGCCAGTGCGATCGAGCTTGTTGACGAAGCAGATGCGCGGCACGCCGTACCTGTCAGCCTGACGCCAGACAGTCTCTGATTGTGCTTCCACACCGGCTACACCATCGAAAACCACCACGCCGCCATCCAGCACGCGCAAGCTGCGCTCTACCTCAGCGGTGAAATCCACGTGTCCCGGGGTATCAATAAGATTGAAACGGTAATCTTTCCATTCACAGGTAGTGGCCGCTGAACAAATAGTTATGCCGCGGGCGCGCTCCTGTTCCATCCAGTCCATTACAGTGGTTCCCTCGTCAACCGAGCCGATCTTATAGGTGCGCCCGGTGTAAAAGAGAATACGCTCTGTTACAGTGGTCTTACCGGCATCTATGTGAGCGATGATACCGATGTTGCGTATCCGTTCTAACGGGAAACTTCTTGTCATATTTCTGGAACCTGAATCCTTTTCTAAAACGTGGGTGCTAATCTTTGGCTTCCCTTATTATCTACCACTTATAGTGGGCAAAAGCGCGATTGGCCTCGGCCATCTTGTGCGTCTCTTCGCGCTTCTTGACCGCCGCTCCCTGCCCCTTGGAGGCGTCCAATAGTTCGGAGGACAATTTCTCAGCCATAGACTTTCCGCTACGTTCGCGACTGGCCTTGATGATCCAGCGCAAAGCCAGTGCTACGTCCCGTCCCTTGCGTACCTCAACCGGAACCTGGTAGTTGGCGCCACCCACGCGGCGTGCCTTTACCTCAAGTAGCGGAGTGGTATTAGTGACAGCCTGCTGCAAAATGGCCAGAGCCTCTTTGCCTTCTTTCTCCTGCATGATTTCCATCGCCCCGTAGAAAACGCTTTGAGCGGTGCTTTTCTTTCCGCCCAGCATAATCTTCCTGATGAAAACCGTTACCAGTTCGCTGTTGTATTTAGGATCAGCTTCTACTTTTCTTCTTTTAACAAATGCACGACGAGGCATTTTCCCTCCTAGGCCTTGGCTTTAGCAGCTTCAGCGCCAACTTTGGCTCTCTTGGCGCCATATTTGCTGCGACCCTGCTTCCGATTGGCAACACCGGTAGTATCCAGCGTTCCTCGAATAATGTGGTACCGCACACCTGGTAGGTCAGGTACCCTCCCGCCGCGAATAAGTACAACGGAGTGTTCCTGCAACTCATGCCCTTCGCCGGGAATGTAAGCCGTAACCTCAATGCCATTGGTAAGCCTGACGCGAGCGATCTTGCGCAAAGCGGAGTTAGGCTTTTTGGGCGTCATGGTTTTGACCTGCACGCAAACACCACGTTTTTGCGGAGCGCTCTTCTTGCGACGCACCAGCTTGTTCTTTAGCGCATTGAGGGTGAACCTCAACGCCGGCGTTTTGGTCTTCTTCGAGACCTTGTGCCGCCCTTTTCTGACCAGTTGATTAATAGTGGGCAATCTTCTTTCCCCTTTACTCCCACAATTCAAAGGATGAGCCCAAGCTCATCCTTTGTTAAACTCCAAGGTCGGCAGGTCTAAGATACCCTACTACGACCCCTAATGGTGTCTGACAAACGCAATTGGAAAGTGTATCACAGGGTTTCGTGGGTTGTCAAGCTCTAAAGCGCTAGACCCCCCCATTTCCTGTAGCCTAATTTCAGGCATCAATCACGCCTGACTTTAGCAGCCTTTCGATATTCCCTAATCAAAACGCAATCCTATCATACAGTAATTTGTTATCAATGTCACTAACGCAAGCTGAGAATACTTTACCCCAAACATCATGAGTTGCCCGGTAACTGGACTAAATTAGTACTGCCTAACTGAAAACGAGATACGTTAACCAATATGAAGCGATATATACTGGATGCGACTAACATAAATAAATACCGAGCCTATTTATGGCCTGAGCTAACAAGTCCATTTATTAAAACACCACGAGAGAATAGACACAACTATTCGGCTTGTCGGTTGGTATAGGCCAAATTTGACATGATTTCGAAGCGAATGGTATATTTCTGTGGAAGGAAATAATTATGCCTGTTTTCCATAACCCGAGAAACAAATGCCTCCATTACTACTTTACCTTTACTGAGGCCTCAGAGCACTCGGGGGGATAGGCGCGGTTTTGTAGTCTCATCAATATCAATCAGGTCTCATAAATCCTCCCGATCGGGAGGATTTCTTGTTTAAAGAGAACGTTACAGAAATATGGAGGGAGTAAAGATGATCATCATGAAAAAGGACGCCACCAAAGAGGAGGTTGACAATGTCATCGCAGAGGTCAAGAAACTCGGACTGCGTGCCGATGTCTCGAAGGGTGAATCGCTCACAATAATCGGGCTGGTAGGCGACGAGCGCAGGGTTTCATTCTCGCATCTTTCGGTTCTACCCGGAGTGAAAGAAGCTCGCATGATTGAAACCCCATATAAACTGATAAGCCGCGAGTACAGCGAGGCCTTCCAGGATCGGGCTGAAAGCCGCGTAATCCACGTGGGCAACGTGGATATCGGCGGTGAAGTACCGGCTTACATCGCCGGGCCGTGCGCAATTGAGAGTAGGGCACAGTTGTTCCGCATAGCCGAAGAGGTAAAGCGAGCGGGGGCATGTATCCTGCGCGGCGGCATCTTCAAACCCCGCAGCTCGGCGCACTCCTTCCAGGGACTGGGTGCCCAGGGCGACGACGAAGCCCGCGAGGCACTTTCCTGGCTACGCGACGCCGGCCGCAAATTCGAGATGCCGGTAATCACTGAGGTTCGCGGCGAAACTCAGGTGGACCTAATCGCCGAGTACGTTGATATTTTGCAGATCGGCGCACGCAATATGTATGACCAAGACTTGCTGGCCACAATCGCCCGCAAGGGTAAACCCGTCTTCTACAAGCGGCATTTCGGCGCCAGTGTGGAGGAGTTTCTTTCCTTCTCCGAATATATCGCCGTAGAAGGCAACAAAGACATAATCCTCTGCGAGCGCGGCGAATTACCCATCGGCAAGGGAAAGAACTTCACACGATATGCGCTTGACCTGGCAGCTGTGCCAGTCATCCAAAAAGAGACTTACCTCCCGGTGATGGTAGATCCCAGCCATGCTACCGGTCGACGTGACCTGATATACTCTATGAGTTGCTCGGCTATGGCGGCAGGTGCAAGCGGGCTCGCAATTGAGGTACACTATAATCCCGCGGAAGCCTGGGTTGATGCGGCCCAAGCCATCACCGCGGATGAACTCAAGGAAATTATTGAAGACTGCAATCGCATCCACGCAATCACGGTCAGGAAAAACAAGAAAGTGAAAGCAGGCAGGTAACCAATGCATGTGATCAGGGTATCGCCGGGTTCCGCAAGTTACAATGTATATACCGGCCCAGGGATGTTGCATGACATAGGGAGCCACATGAAACGCGCAAGAATGGGTCCCCGGCTATTTCTTATCACCAACCCTTTGGTTTTCGAGTTGCATGGTTATAGCCTGAAGGAAGAACTGCTCAAAGATGGTTTCGAGGTCAGTGTACTTACCGTACCAGATGGAGAGGAATATAAATCTCTGGAGACAGCCGGTAGGCTTTACAGCGAACTGAGCGCAGGCCTTGCTGAGCGTAGCACTCCAGTGCTGGCGCTGGGCGGGGGTGTCATTGGGGACATGGCGGGTTTTGTGGCAGCAACTTACATGCGAGGGATGCCTCTCCTTCACGCCCCCACTACACTCTTGGCCCAGGTGGACAGTTCGATTGGGGGGAAAACGGCAGTCAACCACGGCAAGCTCAAGAACCAGATCGGAGTTTTCTGCCAGCCGTCTGCCGTGTTCAGCGATACTTCTGTACTAAAAACGCTGGCCACAAACCAGATTTCCAACGGGCTTGCGGAGGTTATCAAATGCGCTGTCATCGGCGATAGGCTGCTTTTTAGCATGCTCGAACGCAAGATAACGGAAATAAGAGACCTCGATGAAAAAACTCTGGAGACCGTTATCGTGCACGCCGCCGCCGTCAAGGCACGCATCGTTGGACGCGACGAGCGTGACAGCGGACCGCGAAATATGCTCAACTTCGGCCATACGGTAGGTCACGCTATCGAGGCAGTAACCACCTTCAAGGTGAGCCACGGCACGGCCGTTGCTATCGGGATGGTTGCAGCCAGCCGTATAGCATGTCGTCTTGGTTTATTCCCCGAAAATGACCTCGATCGCTTGACAAGTATTATCGCCGCCGCCGGCCTACCAACCACCATGCCTGAACTCGGTATTGCTGACCTACTCGCGGCGATTATGCATGACAAAAAGGTTTCGGGCGGTAAAGTTAAATTCATTCTGCCGGTACGCATTGGACAGGTCACCATGACCGATAAGGTAGACCTGACCATGGTTGCCGAGATATTGGCTGAGTAACAATGAGCACACCGCGTATCTGTGCCGTGATCACCACCAATAATACTGATTCTTTGCGTGACGCAGAACCGCTGGCCGACCTTTTCGAGGTCAGGATAGATATGATCGGCAAAAGCTGGGTAGATTTGGTAAAGCATATCAAGAAGCCGTGGATTGCCACCAACCGTGTCAAGACAGAAGGTGGAATGTGGGAAGGGAGCGAAGAGGCGCGACAGAGCGAGTTACTCAGAGCTCTCAAGATGGGCGCAAGCGTGGTGGACATCGAATTACTTGCTCCTGACCTGGATGAAATCGTACCCTTTATTAAGAAAAAGGCAAAATGCCTTATCTCGCACCACAACAGTCACCGCACGCCACCCCTCGCAGAACTGCGTCGTATAATCGAAAACGAGCTGTCGGCCGGCGCTGATATCTGCAAGGTCGTAACTACCGCGCGCAGCTTCGATGATAATATCAGCGTTCTGGGAATGATAAGCGAGTTCCGTCCGGCCGAAGTAGTAGCTTTCGCCATGGGGTTGCGTGGTCAAATGAGCCGCATCCTGTGCCCTATCGCGGGTGGCGCTTTTTCCTATGCCGCAGCGAATGAAGGTGCCGAGTCTGCTGCTGGACAGTTAACAGTGTACCAGTTGAAACGTATTTACGAAATGATGCGATTATGATAAACACCACCACCAGGTTATGCGCGGTTATTGGCGACCCGGTGAGCCATACCATTTCTCCGGCGATGCACAATGCCGCTCTGGCGCGACTCGGGTTGGACTATGTTTACCTGGCCTTCCGGGTAGAAAGCAAACAGCTACACCGTGCTGTAGAGGGCATGAAGGCCTTCAACGTGCGCGGTCTTAACGTTACCATCCCCCACAA
>CAZUXO010000340.1:0-12032 GCA_964624325.1 uncultured Dehalococcoidales bacterium | reverse complement strand
CCATAGCGCCATTCGTGTCGGAGACGAACACACTGGTAACCAAAATCAATGCATCAGTGCCCAGGTGGGCAGCCGCCAATCCGGTTATCAGATACAGCCACGTCAGCATCGCCGAAGCTTACATCAGGCAGCTGATCGTCGAACCCGCGTAGGAGCACAAAGGCCAGCAGGTCAGAAGATCTGCTGGCCGGAGGAATGAAAGAATGAGAAACACATATACCCGAACAAGGGAACATGGCACACAGGAAACAGTAGCCGCCACGCCTGCCGCCAGAATAGCCGCCATCAGGCAGGTGGTCATCGACAAGCAATACGCCAAAGTGGACGGGGCCATGATGGACCTGTTTACGGCCTCGCTGATTATCTCTGTCTATGACCAGCTGGGCGAGGGGTCAAAACAACAATATGCCAGCATGCAGGCCAGACGCATGGGTATTATCGGCTTCAAGCTACAGGAAAGGTTAGGGCAATAAATGGAAATGCCAAACGGCATCTGGATGAAGACCACTTACTGGTACGGCCAGCACAAGGTCGAAGAGTGTTTGGAGCATGAATACCACTGGCTGGATAAAGAGCCAGGTTATGTGTACCGGGGCCAGCTTCCCAAGATGGGTTCATACAAGTGTATTTATTGCGACAGACCGTTAACAGGCATGCCGGCGCTGGTTGGCAGCGGGGCATAGGAGAAAAGGAATGGAAAGCATAACAACTCAGGAAGTCCCGGCAGAGGTCAGGTCATCGGAGTTCGGCTGCCGAAATTGTCTCTGGTACTGCATCGAATGCAACAGAGGGTCAAACTACCAGACCTCAGAGATGTACGACGGCCACCCCACCTGCGGCAATTACACCTATTACGACTAGCACCCCAGCGTCATCGTATTAGCGCCGTGGTTCTCCGTCAGGTTCACGGCGCTTTCGTTCCCCCTTTTTTATAGAGTGATGAATAACCTGCCTGGCATGTTGTATAACTTCTGCATCCGTGGCAACAAAAAAGGCCGGATTGTCTGCACTCTTCCGGGCCACTACTTGATTCTATTCTTTTTGGCAATTGTTCATCGCTCCATGGGTTAGCCCATCCCACATGAGGGAAATGACAGGTGCCGGAGGGAAACCGATTACCTGGCCCTTTTTCTTTATACTGCACAGTTTTTGGTGAGAGCCCTAAACTCTCTGCCTGATGATTGGCTTTTTTCTCTGTCCAGGTCCTTAAACTTGAGAATATCACGGCGAATAGTATCGGCATAGACGAAGCCCTGTGCTGCCATAAGTTAATACGCTTGGCATCCAGTGCCGCTACTCTTTTATGCTGTGCAGTCTTTTTCGGGAGGTCTAAACTCTCTGCCTGAATATTAGCTTTTCCGCCGTCCGGCTCTTTGAGTTGTGCAGTTTTCGCAGTTGTAAGGTACATATCCATTCTTCGGTTGGTAGAATCTATCAAGGTGCATCCCCAGCAGGCCTCCTTACACCTCACAACAAGTCCTGTCATAGTTTGAGGCTGTTTATCAGCGTCAGTATTTCTTCCTGTTTCTTGCTTATAGTTTCCAGTTCTTGCAGTCCGGTAGATTTGAGTTCAAGATTGGCGAAATGGCGCAAGACATGTTTGACACTCGAACAGTAAGCAATGGGTCGCCACCGGAGAACCCCAGTCTTTTTGGCAATCTCTTTTTCGTAAAGGATGACATTCAAAGCATCAGACTCGACTTTGTATTTCTTACCTATTAACATAGCGCCCCCCTTAAGCTGCCGCCACCGGTATTCGCAAGGGTTCCCGGGACGAGCTTCTTTTTATCAATAAGCCATCGCTTGACTGCCTTGAGGTGACGTTCCGAGCAATCTGGGTTGGAAAGCAATATTTCAAGGTCTGTGCAATTCTCTCCAGCCACTAGATGAATAACTTGCGCCCCTTCAGAGCGCCAGAACTCCAGCACTTCCTCTACCGGTATACCCAGGACGACTTCATGATGGTCATTTAGTGTAGGGGGTGCATCACTTACGTTAAGTGGTGTTATCCTGTTATCTATCCTGTTTTCGTGGCTAAAATCGTTAACATGCTCATTGTTATCGGTGTTAGCGGTGTTAACCCCGGTTAGTACCGGCAGGCCTTCGGTCTCCGGCATTGGCTCACCCGGGGCATAATCCGCCGGGTAGCTTTTGCGCTGCTCCCTATTCACTATCCATCCCTCTTTCATCGCCTTCTTGGCCCGTCTGTTGGCTTGTACCTGGCCTATATCCAAGTGTTTCGCCAGTGTGGTATTGGTGATTGAATTCCCGCTCACTTGTTGTGTCCCCAGAAGCCTCACTGCTTCCACCAACCGCCTTATTTCGTTTGTAGCGCCGGTGCTGGAGTCAATATACATAGCATTCACCAGTTCCCGCACCGTTTCGTAGTCAGAGAGTGTGGCTACCAACCTACCTTCCCCATCTGTTTGTCTACTGGCCTGGCGAATCAGGGTGACGGTCTTCACCAGAGAGATTAGCCGGGCGAAGTCTCGCTGAATACGAGGGGCCTGGGCCATCTTAGCCATGGCCTCTCCCAGCTCAGTTACAAACGGGATGGATACCTTGACGGGTGCTTTCAACTGCAAATAAGCCTGGAACGCGACCAGCCCGGAGTCTATAGGTCTAACCCCCTCAGTCTCTACCGCTGCCTGCGCCACCAGTGCAGCGCCAATTTGTTCTTTGGAACAGGCGATCTCCAGCGTAAAGAGCCTTGTCATGAGCTGGTCCCCCAGCGACCTGGTGCTGGTGGTAATGAGGGTGGTAGGCCCTGGCTTGTTGATCTCCCGCACCCTGAAGTCACCGGTGTCCTCGTCGCGGACTGTGACAGAATAGTGCAGGCAGTGGTCCTGAAGCAGGTTACGAATGGCACTGGCTGCGGGATTGTCTTCGCCGGCAGGCAGGCTGTCTGCCTCCCCGAATATAAGCACCTTGTGTTCCAGCGGCGTATCATCATAAATGACTGTGCGCGCCGACCCAGCATCGATTGTATGAACCGCCTCGGCAGGCAGTAACGACTTGACCACGCTGAGGGCGTAACTCTTTCCCGACGAAGCCGGCCCCAGAATTAGCAGATGAACTGGCATAGCTCCATTTCGCATTTCAAGAAGGCGCGACGTGGCTGAGAGGTAAATAATCAAGGTGGGTTTCAAGTCTCCGCCATAACCCTGCCCCCGGATTGCTTCCCTGACCACTTCCAGCGGATCCGGCGCTTCCAGAACAACCTTGGCCTCAGTGTAAAGTTGCGCCAAGAGCTCATTATCGTGCCGTTGTTTTAATCCCTGGCCTGATTTAGCTCTGGTCTTAAGCCCCTCCATCCAAGCTGGAACGTCAAGACCTTGAATGTGTGCCTCGTTGATATCCTTTATACCGTCCGGTGCCGGAATGAATCTTAAGCCAGGTGCGCTTGCCAGTACGCGCAGGGTAAAGTCTTCAGCACCCGGCTCCTGCCATACGAATACATCAAGCCCTTTCAGGTATTCCCCCCAGGCCGGAGGCCATATACTCTTGCCCGGAGCGCCTATCGCCGGGATGTTGTGAAACCAGCCAGTCCAGCAATCTGATTCCCCCTCGACTATTAATACCCAGCCCGCCTTCTTGATATTGTCGAGCCTGTTCAAACCATAGGGCATGGCGTGGTCACCTTTGCGCCACTTGAAACGGTTAGCCCCGGACAATGCCGCGCGGATGCGCACCGCGACTTCTTGTCCGGCTTCTGAATAATAGGGAATTTTGACGGAAGGCTGACTGCTGCCCCTCACGTCGGCCACCCCCAGAGACTTCAAGAAGTCCACTGGAAGATGTTTGGCTTCAGCGAGAGCGTTAAGGCTGACACCGATAACACCCGTTAACAGAGGGGGTGTTATCCCTTTTTGAACCTGTTTTGGGGGAGGGATAACAGGATAACAGGCTTTACCGTAAGAAGAAGACCCCCCTGTCCCATTAGTCGAATAACTGAGGGAATCCCAGCCCCATGCCTGGCAATAGTCCTGATAAACGTGACGCCCACCCTGGCAGATAACGAGTGCTTTGTCCCCTGCATCCTTAAGAGTAAGGTGTCCCGCCGGTGTCTTGTGGCCTGGTAGCGGACAAGGCGCGTTCCAGTTATTACCGCTTTGCTTGACACCGGGGACTTTATCGATGACATCTTCAAAGTTATGCGGCCTGCTAGCTGTTGGCATCAGTTACCCTTGTCGGTTCATTGTTATTAGGTAGCCCGACTTCTGCCAGCATCTTTTCGAGAGCGTGAATGGGAACCAACAATCTCTTTTCACCCAGGCGGATTACAGGCAGACGTCCCTGAGCCGCCAGGGAATAGGCTAATCCGCGCGAGATTCCAAGTTTTCGTGCTGTCTCGGTCAAGCTCATGGTTAATTTATCGTAATTTTGCATTGTTATCTACTCCTAACTTTCAGGGAATAATTCTTCTAGTGGTATCTTCAAAGCCTTTGCGAGTCCCCTTTTCGCCTTTGGCCAAGGCGACAACCTTCCGTTTTCTATCGCACTTAGATTGGTGGAAGCTATTTTAGCTTTGCGTGCTAATGCAACCTGCGAAAGGCCAGCTTTCTCGCGACATTCTTTTAACCGGTTATTTTTCATTTTGTCCTCCAACGGTGTTGACAATGACTAATATATGATTTATATTTATATTATACAGGAGCTTTTATAACGCTCAAAGGATTATATTAACCTATTGTTAGGATTTTAAGGAATGAAAGACAATAAAAGAGGCCGTCCAGCCATTAAACCCAGTATTAAACAATTGATTTTTACGAGAGCATTCAAAGACAAGGACACGCCGCGGCTCGCGCTAGCTATTGAGTTAACTAAACTCATTAAAGAAATGGGAGAGATCCCTCCCTCCGAAGAAACCACAATTAAGCTGATATCACAGGCACGTAATTCAAGATTTCCTTTTGATGAAACATGGACATTGGGTTCGCTCTCAGATAAAGACAAATATATCACCCCAGAAGCAATGCCTGCTGTCATAGTGGCTTTTAAGCGGCGGCTTGCTGAGGGAAAGATGCTTACGGGAAGGGAAGCACTTTGGGTCGCGCGGCTGCATAAAATTGTAAGCCCTGATGATTTACTTTTGGATTGGGCTACATTTTATGCGTGGGAAGAATGGCTATCTCTCGCTACAAAAATGCCTTTTGATAGTGCAAAACTTGATAAAACGTTGATTAGCGATATTCATCATGCCTCACAACACGTCCGCGAAATATTTAGAGATGTAGACATTTACGAAATAGCCAAGAAATACAACGCTGATGCTAATAAGCTCATGGAATTAAATCTGTCACTTGAAAAAACTGAAGAGGCTGCTAAATCGGGAAAATACGAAACGGAGGTAAGATACCGTGAGGGGCCATATAGAAAAAAGGGGTAAAAAGAATGGCAGTTACTCTATCGCCATTAGTCTAGGCAAAGACCCTACAACAAACAAATACAAACAGCAATGGGTCAGCGTAAAAGGCACGAAGAAAGACGCAGAAAAACGTCTTAGCGAGATTCTGACCCAGCTCGATAATGGCACTTTCATCAAGCCGGACCGCGCTACTCTGGCTGAGTTCTTAGAGCGCTGGCTTAACGATTACAAGCCTAACTTGTCCCCACGTGGCTACGAGCGCTACCGTGATATTATCAATCGGCATCTTATCCCTGACCTGGGTAGTATAGTGTTGTGCCGTCTCAAACCCGAGAATATTCAAAAGCACTACACCGCTTGCCAGGATAAGGGCCTAAGCTCGGGAACCGTCCGGTATCATCATGCCGTGCTTCACGTAGCACTGAAAACAGCGGTCAAATGGGGGTTGCTTGCAAGGAATCCCGCCGATGCGGTTGGTCCGCCAAAGACCCGCCATGCAGAGATGAAGACATGGGGCGAGGATGAGATTAATATATTCCTGGAAGCATCGCGAGTCAGCCGGTATTATGCGGTTTTTTATACTGCCTTATTCACTGGTATGAGGCGCTGCGAGCTTCTCGGCCTTAAATGGGGCGACGTGGACTTTATTATGAGCCAGATTTATGTCAATCGTGGACTGCATCACTTGAAAGATGGCAGCTACGTCTTTACGGAACCTAAATCCGCGAAAAGTCGCCGGACTATCGCTCTACCACCTTCGGCCTTCTTGATGCTCAAAGAACACAAAGAGAAACAATCTCTCGAATGGTCAATGATGGGGAAAACTCTAACAGAAAACAATCTGGTATTTTGCACACCGTCAGGCGAACCTTTCAGGCCGAATACAATCACTCGTGCGTGGGAGACAACAGCCTCTAAATGTGGTTTGACCGTAATTAGGCTTCATGACGCCCGGCATACACACGCTTCGATAATGCTCAAACAAGGAATTCACCCCAAAATAGTCCAGGAAAGATTAGGGCATTCCAGTATCCAGATAACCCTTGATACATATAGCCATGTCGCTCCTGGGCTTCAACAAGCAGCGGCAGACGGCTTTGACAAGATGATCTTTCCCAAGCGTGAAAAAGAGGCGATTAAAAACGATTATTAGCAAATTATTAGCAAAAACGATAAAAGCCCCCGTTTTGGGGGCTTTTTAGCTTTGGGATTTGTGATTGGTAGCGCATACGGGATTCGAACCCGTGGTCTCGTCCTTGAGAGGGACGCGTCCTAGGCCTCTAGACGAATGCGCCATAACCACCTGTCATTATCTCTTGAAGCAGGCGTTGAAGTCAAGCATCACACCTAAAGAATAGGCGTAAGAAACAGGAAATGGGAATTTGGAGATTCGGGTTACTGACCCTCTGCCTTAGGGTCCCGGTAGATAATATAACCGGATTTGGGTATGGTGCAAATTAGCTTCGGACTCTCCGGGGTAGTCTCAAGTTTGCCGCGCAGACGACTGATCCATGTGCGCAACAACTGAACGTCCCCCTGATACTCTGCCCCCCAGACACGACTGAGAAGTTCCTGGTAGGTCATAAATCGTCCGACACTTTGCACCAGCTCGGTGAGCAATAACCACTCAATCCGTGTAAGGTATTTCTCTTGGCCATTTACATTGATCAAATGCTGTTTAAAATCTATGTTGATATCCCCGTGGACAAACACGTCCAAAGTCATGCGCTTCTCTTGCGGTTCTAAACGCCGCCTGACGGCTTCTATACGTGCTACAAGTTCGTCAGGGTTGAAAGGTTTGGAAAGATAATCGTCCGCTCCCAGTCGTAATCCGCGAATTTTTTCTTCGTCATCGCCCTTTGCTGTGAGTAGGATTACCGGTGTGGAAGAAAAAGTGCGCAGCTCACGCATCGCCTCAAGACCATCCATCTGTGGCATAAGAAGATCTAAAATCACCATATCTGGGTTTTTAGCACGCACCTGGTCCAGCGCCTGTAATCCATTAGCTGCAGTAAACACTTCGTAACCAGCAGACTTAAGGCGAATGCACAAAAAATTGAGTATGCGTTCGTCATCGTCGACTGCCAATATGCTAAATCGCCTCATATTTTTTACAAGCCAGTAGGATTATGATAGAGGCAAATGTGGGCTATGTCAACGGATTGGAAGGAATGTTATGGCTGGGGAAGAAGGATTCGAACCCTCGCCGGCGGAGCCAGAGTCCGCTGTCCTACCACTAGACGATTCCCCAACGCAGACAACATTATAGCATTTGATCCAATCGCAGGCAATCGTTTGAACCGTTGAACTGTCGCTAGCGAAAACATACCGGGGGATTTTTCGGGCTTCATAATTGCTTCGAAATATTTGACACCCTCACGTCAAGAGTCTATTTTATCTACCGAGAGGTATTATCGTGACGAACTTGGAGACTTTTCAAACTACTCTTGGTATTCGATGGAAAAACATTTACCTGCTCCATGAGGCACTAACACATAGTTCTTATGTCAACGAAAATCCCGGAGTGCCCTCCAATGAGCGTATGGAGTTCCTCGGAGATGCCATGCTAGGGCTAGTGCTAGCGAACAAGCTGTACCTTGAGTATCCCGATTTAGCAGAAGGAGAATTGACACGACGAAGATCCCTGTTGGTGCGCGGCAGCACACTGGCGTCAGTAGCCAAATCCATCGGGTTATGTGATGCTCTCTTGCTTGGCAACGGCGAGGAAAAAAGCGGGGGAAGAACCAAGGCCACCAACTTGGCAGGAGCTATGGAAGCCCTGGTGGCTGCTGTTATGCTGGATCAGGGGTTTGATAGTGCGAGCGACTTTGTATTACGCGTAATGCAGCCAGAAATCGAGAGGCAACGGCAGGAAATGGACACGGATTACAAATCCTTATTTCAGCTTGAGGCTCAGTCGCGTTACAAAACAACTCCCGTCTATCGCATCATCGACACCACCGGACCGGATCATGACAGGCGCTTTACCGCCGAAGTGTTGATCAATGAAGGCGTTATGGCTCGCGGTTATGGCCGCAGCAAGAAACTGGCTGAAGCCGATGCTGCAAGGCTGGCGTTGGCATAATCCAACGCTGTCTTTACAGATTGAATATGGCTTTGCTAAAATTGGTGAAGATCTTCGAGGAGGGCCAGTATGGGCAGTCACGAAATGCACCGCAAGGAAACCAAGAAACCTAAGAAGGGCGCCAAGAAACAGGCTCTTAGCGAAATAGTAGCAGCACCCGTAGAAGTCGATGTTGTGCGTAAGAAACGCAAGGATACTGGCACAGAAACCTGATTTGGCTGCTGAACTTGGCTGAATTAGCCGCGTTAAAGGTGGTGGTCACTGGGCGAGTGCAAGGCGTCATGTTTCGTGATTATACTTACCGACAAGCCGAAAGGCTTGGCGTTACAGGATACGTACGTAATCTTGCAGATGGTAGGTCGGTCGAGGTGGAAGCAGAAGGAGTCCGCACACTGCTGGAGGACCTGCTAAATTTAATCAGACACGGACCGCCAAAAGCGGCGGTGGAGAACGCTTCAGCAACATGGAGTAAATATACAGGAACATACCAGGATTTCCGGATACGGTAATTGAACGCCTACGATTTTAACCTGTCTTTTTAAACCAATGCTACTTTCGTTTGTCCCTTTTGGTTCCGAAGCAAGCAATTCTCAATCAATAAAACTGAAATGCCAAAGCCGTTCAAGACAAAAAGATAGCAAGAGAGTTGACTCAGGAAAAACAAAAAACAACTTGGTAAAAAATACCCCGCCTAGTTCAAAACCCCACTATCCTACTTCCAGGTCTACACGCGCCTCGTCAATCAATTTCAGGTAGTCCATCTTGATGTTCAGGGAGTGTGACGCTTCCAAGTCGACATTGTACGGCTCCCCGACGAACACTTTGCCGATGGGTTCTTTTTCGCCCTTGGCCAAGTCGTTTTTACTGGTGAACTTGTATCCGGCTTCTATGACGCCGAGGTCGAATGGCATGGTAAAAAAGAGGTCCGCCAAAACCTTATCAATACCCAGCGCATAAAGCTCTTCCCATCCACACCTGGCGCCGCTGCCGTATTTCGTAGCCGGAATCAAGCCGAGGAGATTGGCAATAGTTAGACGCCCCATTCCTCCAATCACCTTTAGCGGGGTAACGCTGATAAGGTAGTCACTGGAAAGTATGACGTTCGGAACCATGAAGGTCGGCATGACCAGTGGCTTGAGCAACGGATTCTCGACCTCGACCAGCGTCGTATCCCGCACATCCAGTGTCAAGACGCGCGGAAAATTATAACGCAGAGCCTGGTATATGGGGGCCACCGGTGCGCCAGTAGATGTTCCCTCCAGTATAAGGATGTCAGCATCGCTTATTTGTCGAATCCCCATAATGATGGACACAATCATTTCGCGGCTGGTTGTGACAGGATAGCCCTGAGAAAAACCAGCTACCGGTTTTATGAGCACGCGCCTGGCCCGTGCTATGGCAGGGGGCGCTTCAAAAACAAAGTCCTCGGAATCGAATACCAACCCTAACTCCTCCCCAAAAACCCGCCGGTGTATTTAACCTCAATCGGCAAATCAATGTTCATAAAATTCAATTCGACAGAACCAAAGCTCTCCGCTCTCCAGCAAAATGGGTGGAACCCCAGTCCCGAAAAACTATTTTTATCATGCTCGTCGTGGGCCAATAATCCATCCCCCGAGAACATCTCAAATGCGCGGATGTACCCGGAACACAAATCCCCAACATACTATTCTACCATTAGAGTCAAGTATTTGATATAGGTCTAAAGTCTTTTCAGCACTATTTTTAGAACAAAAACAATCCATCCCAGGCGTAGCTAACGTTTGGAATAGAGTTGGAGATGGAGCGGACGGGCGTGTTATAATCCAGACAATGAAGGTATCTGAAATCGGCGAATTCGGACTTATCGAAATCCTGACCAAATTGGTGAAACCGGGACAGTATTTAACGCACTCTGCCGGATCCAGGATGGTATTAGGCATAGGGGACGATGCTGCTGTATGGCAGAATATGAGCGAGTTTACGCTAGCTACCACCGACTGCATGGTCCAAGACATACATTTCAAGCTGGGCCAAACCGATTGGCGCGCTCTGGGTTGGAAAGCGCTGGCCGTTAACCTTAGTGACATAGCTGCCATGGGAGGTACGCCGGAATACGCACTGGTAACGCTTGGGCTTCCCTCTGAGACCGAAGTGGAAACCGTTACCAACCTCTATCAGGGCATCATAGAGATCGGCGACAGATTCGGTGTAGCCATTGCAGGGGGTGATACGACCGCGTCAAAAACCATGTTTATCAGCCTAACCGTCACAGGGAATGCGGGCAAGGGGCTACTGACACGTTCTGCTGCCAAGCCAGGTGACCTTGTGGCTGTTACCGGATATTTGGGAGCGGCTTCTGCCGGGCTAAGGCTAATTACAAATGAAGCTGCTTGTACCAGTGAAGATTCCCCTCTCAGAGAAGCATTCCTCAGACCGCAACCCCGTCTTGAGGAAGGGCGCGCCTTGCTGGCAGCGGGCGGGCATTCAGCCATAGATGTCAGCGACGGACTGGTGGCTGACCTCGGGCATATCTGCCACGCCAGTCATGTAGGAGCGCGAATTACGGTGGAACGCATCCCGCTTCACCCGGCGGCGCAAAAGGCTTTCCCAACGCAAGCGCTGGACATGGCTCTTGGAGGAGGAGAGGATTACGAGCTGCTATTTACCGCGAGTGCAGATGTCATTGACAAGGTCAGGGCAAAAACCAACCTGATGATTAGCATTATCGGCGAGATTACCACGGACTACCATGGAGTGGTACAAGTGAAGGATGCGCACGACTGCAATTATGAATTCGACAAAGCCGGATGGGACCACTTTGGCAAAAGATAGCCTTAAACTAACCAGCCACAGCCCCGAAGAAACACAACAACTCGGCCGAATTATCGGCGAACTGATGAACCCCGGAGACATCATCCTTTTGTGCGGGCCGCTGGGAGCGGGAAAAACCTGCCTTGCACAGGGGATAGCCCACGGACTAGGAGTAAGAGAGAACACCGCCAGTCCCTCTTATGTCTTGATGCGGGAGTTCGCCGGCAGGATGCCCCTATATCACATGGACCTCTACAGGCTGGAGTTCAATGAGATCGATGACTTGGGTTTGGACGACTATCTGTACGGACACGGCCTCTGCGTTATAGAATGGGCGGAGAAAGCCGCGTCCTTATTGCCGGCTGAGCGCTTAACCGTCAGCCTGGCCTACGCGGGAGAATCCGAACGCAACATAGAGATCATCCCCAGCGGTACGAATTATACAGAAGTAGCACTGCGCATAGCAGCCGCTCTGGGCTCCACTTCAAAGGAACCAGCCTAGATGTACATTGCCATTGACACATCAAGCGATACTGCCGGCTTGGCAGTCGTGCGAGAGGGACGCATTCTAGCCGAGATTACCTGGCGCTGCGGACGGAACCATACCGTCGAGTTGCTGCCCCACCTGGAATCACTGCTCAGGCAGTCCTGCTTGAATATCAATGAAACGAAAGGGATTATCGTTGCCAGGGGACCGGGCAGTTTCAACGGGCTGAGAGTGGGGCTAGGCACAGCCAAAGGATTGGCCTTCAGCCTCGGTATACCCATAGCGGGTATCTGCACGCT
>CAZUXO010000339.1:0-6781 GCA_964624325.1 uncultured Dehalococcoidales bacterium | reverse complement strand
GACATGACCTACGACCCCGCAGCGGTAAGCATAATGGAAAAGGAAATAACAAATCATGATGTCGTATTCAGCGGATACCGGTTCAGAAATGGTGATATCGGTCTTACCGGGGCTGGCTGTCTGCTATTGAAAAGGGAAGCTGCGGAGAAGATAAACTTCAGGTGTTTTGAATTTAAACACGGTCAAACTATTAACGAAGATAACGTTGCTGAGATGGATTTGTTCAGACGGGGATGCCACATTAAAAAGGGTTTCTTTGTTGCAATTGATCACTACACGCATGATGGCGAAACCAGGCATATCAGTCCACAAAAGGTAGGATTATACAGGAAAATAATGACCAGTGCTGTCGTAAGATTCTTGCTTATTCGCACGAGTATAGCTATTCGATATAACCTACCCAGCAAAGGCGTCAAAATTGTCAGCGGAATTAAAAAGTATTTTCTAACATTTCATCGTGCATCTGGTTGATACTGAGGTTATTTCTTATTGAGATCTGTTATACACCCTTAGTAAAGTACGTCGATTCCGGGTATATCCACTTAACGATATCCCGTAGAGTATATTCATAGTCTACTATTACTTCCAAAAATAGTGCGCTCGATCTTAAACACAAGCCTAGTCACTATTTAGCTTAAGTAAAAAACGAACCACTTTTTAAAAAAAACCACGCCACCTCCGTATTTCTCTATAACCCATCAATTTCCCTATTCAACCGGATGGGTTCTACGATTTCAAACACCACCTTTTACCGGACTAACGAGCCATGGCATCGTTGCGGAACTGCATATTTAGGTTTTGATGGTGACAAACCGGCTAATACAATGATAACGACGGTTTTACTTTGTTGTATTTTTGATATATATCTTTCCAGGTAGGTGACATTACTTCTTTTGTGGTCCATGCGTGCCCATAAAAAAAATAACCGCAACACGCACAAAACACCCGCAACTGATCAATCATGGTGTCGTTTTCAGGTGGCAATTCTTTTCTTCCGATATTAAAGCCGAAGACCCTATCAATGCTTCCGGCAATATCACAGCAATAGTAACCATAGGGGGTTAGTCCAATTCCGCACTCAGAAGTCTGCCAGCATCCGTTTGAGAAATCCGCATTTTTAAACAGAATGGAATCCTTTGGTGCTTTGTTGAATGGGATAAACTTATTATTGTTGCTCGTTTTCATGGAATTACTAATCTCAATATCTATTGGCACTTTAGATAGAATACTGGCTACCTTGTTGCCATAGCCATTGGTGAAAATCTCGATGCGGACACCTGGAGAAGAGTGTTTCTTATATTCAAGAAGCAGCGCTAATATCTCTAACAGGTCTGGATGGAGCGTTGGTTCGCCGCCTAATAAATTTATTCTCTCCCACTTTACATTCTTCTCTACGCTCTCTTTAAGGAATGATCGTATCTGTTCAATGGTCATTTGCTCGGTACCAGGCGCTTGCCTGCAAGACCTGTTGCAATTGACGCAACTCAGATTACATCGATAGGTTATGCCCAATTCTATTCGTCTGCGGCTTCGAATATATCTGGGCCCCAATAATTTCGTCGGCAGTTTTTGCGTCCTGATCTTACTATAAGCATCGAAAAGAATGTTACATCTCTCATTCTCCACTAACGACTGTGTTATGGCTTTTATTGGACGAAATTCAAGTATCCTGGTTTCAATGTCTAAATGCATTATTTCATCCCTTCGCGTTTGTTAATAGAAGCCAGGTTCAAAATATCTCGAAAGGTCACATAGGAAATCCGTCAACACTGCTTCGGTCCTCGATTCACCTCAGTTACTTTCTGGTTGTTTATTTCCTTCACCGCTGCCTCTAGCGGCCACACGTTGAATTTGTTGAACTATCATTTGCACGGGCAGTCAGCATAAGAGGAAAGCAGCGAATCTTACATGCCCCTTTTTAAAAGGCACTCATATTGTTTAATGATATGAGTGATATCGAACCTTTCAGAGTAATTTCTTCCCTGTAATGCGATTTTAGTCGAGTATTCTTTATCGGTTAGGATTGTTTCTAAAGCCGCCACGAGAGCGGTCGTATTTTGACATGGAACCAAGATCCCATTTACACCACTACTGATAATCTCACTCGGCCCTGTGCAATCCGTCGAAACTACTGGTATCCCGCAACTCATAGCTTCTATTATAACCATCCCAAAAGATTCACGAAGTGAAGATACTACAAGCAGATCTGAACGGGCTATATATTTAAAAGGATTTGTTTGCTGACCAATATAATCCACTGCATTATCCAGGTGCATACTACGTGATAGAGCCTTTAGTGATGATTCTTCTTTACCTTGACCTATAATGACTAGACGGCATGGAACATTGTGGATTAATTCCGCAAAAGCTCTTAGCAAGGAATCAAAACCTTTTTCGGATGATAGTCGGCCCACGCACACGATTACGGGTAAAGTTTTATCAACAAACCACAAGTGCTCAACTTTGCATTGTGAAAGTATGGATATCTGCTGTAAATCAATGGGGCAATATATTACTTGTATTTTGTCTTTACTAAGTTTATAAAATGCCTGACAATCGTTGGCTGCTCCTTTCGAAACACAGACGATATTGTCCGCAAGCCGGTAAAACCATCTGGGCAGCCATTTATAGAAAAGTCTTTCCTCAAATCTTTTTTGATCATCTACAAATAAAGAGGGTACATCGTGTTCAATAAGAATTAATTTGAAAGCATCTTTCGATACTGCTCTTGCTAAAACCGCAACTATATTGGTGTATATCCAGGAACTCAGGACAACATCAGGCTTCCAGGTTCTAACCAGGCATGCAAGCGCCCAAGCCAACCTCAGAAACATCAGTTTCCCATTCTTGTGTAGCTGAATAACTTGAATCTCTTCGTGGATTTGGATTTCACGAATATCTTCCAGAAGTACCAGACAAACCACAAATTTTGACTTGTCCAGATGGTCGATAATGGTCGCTGTTACTCTTCCTGCTCCATCGATTTTCAGCCATCTTGCGACAATCATGACTCGTGTTTTTCCAAGCTTACCAGAAGATGTTTTTGGTTTTGTTGGACGTTTTGCCATAGGTACAACCATTCAAAAAATAAAATCTGGTTGGATTGGCTCATTTTCGTTTATTTATTGGCTATATGTTTTCAATACCTGCTACAGGTTTACAGCAATGATACTACCCTTTAAGTGATTACCGCAATCAATACAATCCCTCGTGATGGACAATCTAGTACAAGTATTAGAATACTGAAAAGTTATCAGGTGAGGGGTGTTTAGGGAAATGCAAAACCGCCTTCTGGAAACTCGTAAACTGTACACAACGAGCATTGTGTCTACGGAAAAAGCAACCTTTTACCAGGTACATTTAATTCCGTTTAAGACAAATAATCTTACTTTCCTTCAACCTGACGGGTGTTATTCAACCGTAACCGTTTTAGCCAGGTTGCGAGGGAAGTCAACCGGGCACCCTCTGGCGAGTGCGGTGTAATATGCCAGCAACTGAAGAGCTACTACGTTCAACATGGGTGAGAATAGCGGATCTACACGTGGGACTTCGATTATTTTGTCCACGATATCCGAAAGATCCTCGTTCCCTTCTTCGACCAGGGCTATAACAGGGGCTTTTCTGGTTTTAATTTCGCGGATATTTGTCAGCATGGCGTCGTAAGTCCCGTCACGCGTCAATATGGCAATCACAGGCGTCCTGTCATCGAGCAAAGCGAACGGGCCGTGTTTGAGCTCCCCTGCCGCATAGCCCTCGGCATGTATGTAGGAAATTTCCTTGAGTTTTAATGCCCCCTCAAGCGCTACGGGGTAGTTCACCCCTCTGGCGATGAAGAAAACGTTGCCAAAACCGGCCAGGTACCGGCTGATGCTCTGAATATTGTCAGTGTCATCCAGCAACCCCTGTATCAAAACAGGGATCCGGTTTAAGTTCGCCAGCATATCATCCTTGATGCCTGCGTCGAGCTTTGAGCCTGCTATTGCCAGCGAATAAAGTAAAGCCGCCTGGGCAGTGAATGTTTTGGTGGATGCCACGCTTATTTCGGGACCGGCTTTGGTGTAGATGGTAAGATCAGCCAAGCGGCTCAGCTGGGAACCCATAACATTAGTGATGGCCATCAGCTTGCAGCCTGTGACTTTGATTCTGCGGGCGGCCTGCAAGGTGTCCGCGGTCTCACCCGACTGGCTTACAGCGAAGGCGAGAGAATGTGCCAGGACTCTTGAAAAGTGGTTTAACTCTGAGGATAATTCTAATCGAATGGGAATTCCCAACAGTTCTTCACAAAGGTATTTCCCGAGCATTGCGGCATGATAAGAAGTGCCGCAGGCGAACAACAATAGAGATTCTGTGCCTCTGTCTCTAAGTATGATCAAATCTTTGACGAGGATCGAGATGTTATCATAATCCGATAGAGTGTCCGAAACTACTTTTGGTTGCTCATGGATTTCTTTCAGCATATAGTGAGGATAACCGCCAAGGCGGGTATCTGAAGCTTTCCAGGCTATCCGTTCTTCTTTTACCGGTGTCGAGGCACCATTACGACGCAGGTCAATACCCTCAGGTGCGATAATGCATATGTCACCATCTTCGAGGTGCGTCACCCGGTCGGTATAGTCTAAAAGAGCAGTGGCATCGGAGGCTACGATATACTCTCCGTCACTCAGGCCCACAACCAGCGGATTACCTTTTTTGGCCAGCACAAGCTGATTATCCCCGGACCTCACCACAGCCACGGCGTACGTGCCTTTAAGCTCTTGCACTGCTCCGGCAACCGCCTGCCACAGATTGCCGCTGTAGTGCTTCTCGATGAGGTGAGGCAGCACTTCGGTGTCTGTTTCCGAGTTGAAAATATGTCCTTCAGCGATAAGCCTCTGGCGCAGTTCCTGAAAGTTGTCGATAGTGCCGTTATGCACGACAGCGATCTTCTGCGAGCAATCGGTATGGGGGTGAGCGTTAGCTTTAGACGGCTCACCGCAGGTGGCCCACCTGGTGTGTCCGATGCCGATGCTGCCTTCTGCTATAGGTGTTACGGACCGAAGGAGATCAGCCACTCTCCCCGTGTCCTTGTGAATAGAAAGGCGATCACCGTTCAGTACGGCGACACCGCAGGAGTCATATCCACGGTATTCCAGCTTTTCCATGCATTTTAAAATGATCGGACTGGCCGGCTGAAACCCGATATATCCTACAATGCCGCACATGACTCTAGACCGCCATGCTCTTGTCCGGGATACCGCCGGACAAGACTTTCAGGTCCTCGACATGGCAGAAGTTACCGATGATTGTACCCGGCTTTGTAATAATCCCGGCACCAAGTTGGCATCCTTCACCGATCATAACGCCGATTTTATGATGGTGGTAGTCATCTCCGATGCGGATATCGGCCTCACCACTGGCAACAGTGAAACGCGGACCGATGACGGTACCGTCGTCGATGACGGAATCCTGAATGATGGCACCCGGGGCTATATGAACGTTGCTGCCGATGACGCAGTTTGAGATACAGGCAAAGGAATCAATGTTGGTATTTGCACCGATGCTAACCGGGCCGCTGATAGCTGCGTGAGGACCGATTCTGCAGCCGGTACCGATGAAGACGGGCCCCGAAATGAAACTGTTCGCGTTTAAGCTAACGCCGCCGCTTACATTCACTTCACCGCGAAGGGAGACGTATGATGCTACCGTACCGGAAGTATTCGTCTGAATGTGTTTTAAGGCGGCTTCATTCACGCTGAGGATGTCCCATGGGTAAAGAAGGTCAGCCCATTCCCCTTGGGTTTCCACCGCCGCGACGGACGAGCCTTTGTCTATCATCTTGCACAGAGCCGAATATATACTGGGGGCACCTTCAAGAAAAGCGAAGACATGTCTATCGAGTGCATAGATGCGGGTGTCGATGGTAAATATCCCCTTTTCCACCAGCGTTGGCACGGCTCTTCGTTCAGAAAGGATACAATTATCGATTTTGCCGTCATGTATAGTAACTATCGAAGAGCGAGGCGGGTCTATACCTCTTTTTACCAGCATGGCAGAGTCGCTGGTGCGGATGACTGAAGACAGCGTTTCTGCCCGAATGTATTTATCACCAGGCAGTACCAGAAAGTCGTCACCTGCGAATGGTTGGGCTTGCGCCAGGGCATCGGCCGAACCCAGCTGCTGAGCCTGGGTGACGTAAGTCATATTGACGCCCAGCGCACTGCCCGAACCCAGAAAATCGAAGATGCGTTCTTTGCGGTGGCCCACTACCAAGACAATGTCGCGGATGCCGTTCTGGCTGAGTGCTTCGATGATATGCTGCAACAGAGGTTTACCCGCGATGAACAACATGGATTTGGGGCGGTTGGCCGTAAACGGCCGGGTTCTGCCCCCTCCCCCCGCTGCCAGTATCACTGCCTGTTTAGGCATAGTTGCCTCCTAGAATATCCTGCTGTTGGGTGCGACGATCCCTCTCGCAATAGCGCCGGGACCAATAGTAGTATTATCGCCTATGGAAGTACCCACGTCGATCGAGGTGTTGATGCCGATAGAGACGTTATCGCCGAGTATGGCTCCCAGTTTTCGTCTCCCAGTAATCGCGTCTTTCCTGTCTATCCTCAGATTGGCAATCTTGGTACCCGCGCCGAGGTTGCAGTTTTCGCCGATTACGCTGTCGCCGACATAATTCTGGTGTGGGATTTTCGTCCCGAGATCGGAAGAGCGTCGTGTAGGGAAAGAGTGTTCAGAGCCGTGTAGAGCTGGGTGGGGGCGCGGTCGTTACAAACGAAACATGCACCTCCACGTG
>CAZUXO010000338.1:0-3505 GCA_964624325.1 uncultured Dehalococcoidales bacterium | reverse complement strand
TACGAGATCATAGCCGGTGACTGGAGTTCAGACGTGTGCTCTTCCGATCTACAAAATCCTGGTCAATATCTTCCATGCAATGTTTGGCGAGCTCTGCCGGTTCAGATACGTTTAAATATCGGGCAGGAATTATTGCGTCTGTATCGACATTCGCACCATATTTAAAAACTTTCCCAGTCATCATATCCTTCTATCCTTGTCTGAATTAATAGTTGCTATACTTTGGCATCTTTCCTTATGACAAACTGGAGAGCCATTTCCCCATCACCTATGTCGACAACTTTTCCCTTTAACAAATTGGTATACCCGGTCACATCTTCTTGTATGCTGCCAATACTGACCGCTGGGAGGCTATCGCTTTTCGGTAACACCAGCCAGATACGTCCGCTGGGTTTAATCTGCCTTTCCAAATGAGCCATGATGTCCTTTAAGTCGTCTTGTGTCTGAAGCCAGTAAATAATACTGTCACAATCATTTTCGGCCCAGTCCAGCATCAACTTGAGGTCGCCTTTCATAAATTGTGGCAAAAGGTCTTTGCGCGCATGAAACAGACAGACTTTGCTATCTGGTTTTACCTGTAATTTTATACGGACAGTCTCTTCTATCTTTACAACTTTCATTAAGCTTTTAAATGATTAGCTCTAACTTTCAGACGCCCATCGGCATATTACATCTCATCGGGGCTGGCAATTCGACCGAGTACGGCTGAAGCGGCTGCCACGGCTGGATTTGCCAGGTATACCTCTGATTTCGGGCTTCCCATACGACCAACAAAGTTGCGATTGGTGGTAGAAATAGCCCGCTCTCCCGCTGCCAGAATTCCCATGTGTCCACCTAGACAGGGACCACACGTGGGTGTGCTGAAAACGCATCCAGACTTGATAAACGTTTCCACCAGACCTTCAGCCATTGCATCCAGATATATCTGTTGTGTCCCGGGTATGACAATGCATCGCACGAACGGAGCAACTTTGTGCCCCTTGATGACAGAGGCGGCCAGCCTGAGATCTTCCAGGCGTCCGTTGGTACAGGAACCTATGACCGCCTGGTCAATTTTCAAGTTTTTAAACGCACTCACCGGCTTTACGTTGGAAGGAAGGTGAGGCGCAGCCACTTGAGGTTCCAATTTAGAAATGTCATATTCAATCACCCGTGAGCATTCGCGCGCTGGACTCAACTCGTGGGTAGTGTAGGGCCGTTTGGCGCGTGTGGAGATGTATTCCAATGTTTTCCTGTCGGCGCAGCACATACCCGCTTTGCCTCCGGCCTCAATAGCCATGTTTGACATGGTAAATCGCCCATCCATGGAGAGATTGTCGATGGCTTCGCCTGTGAATTCCATTGCAGCATAAAGCGCTCCGTCCACGCCTATCTGCCCTATGGTGTAGAGTATCAGGTCTTTGCCGCCGATCCATTTTCCGAGTTTACCATGATAGATAAAACGTATAGTAGGGGGCACCTTCATCCAAATATCTCCGGTAGCCATAGCCATAGCTATATCGGTTGAACCCATACCAGTGGCAAAAGCGCCCAAAGCACCGTAAGTACAGGTGTGTGAATCAGCGCCGATTATCACGTCTCCGGGTAGCACCAAACCTTGCTCATGCAGCAAGACGTGTTCGATACCCACCTGGCCGCATTCGAAATACACGACGCCTTGTTCTCTGGCAAAATCCCGCAGCATCTTGGCTTGTTCTGCGGAAGCTATATCTTTATTAGGCACAAAATGGTCAGGCACCAGCACGATTTTCTTAGGGTCAAAAACTTTTTCCAATCCCAGTCTATGGAATTCCTTGATTGCGATGGGAGCGGTTATGTCATTGGACAAAATAACGTCAGGACGGACATTTATAAAATCGCCCGGGCGGAGACTCTTATTCCCGCTATGGGCCGCTAGTATGCTTTCAGCTAATGTCATGTATTTTGCCTCGATTCGTAGTTTATGTGTTGAAGATTTACGCGCCGCAAGTGTTATCTTGTGGCTCAGCTTTCTTGGAGGAAAGCAACCGGTTGAGCGCGTTCATATAGGCTTTGGCACTGGCCACCACGATGTCCGGGTCAGCCCCACGTCCCGTATAGTTTACCCCATCGCTCTCGATGCGTATCATCACCTCACCGATGGCGTCTATTCCCTTGGTAACCGAGTTGACGCTAAACTCAGTAAGAACATTAGGAACCTTTACCAGCCTGTTTATGGCTTTGTAGGTGGCATCCACCGGCCCGGTGCCTAACGCTGCATCAGCCATCTCTTTTCCGCCCGGACCAATCAGTTTAACCGCAGCAGTGGGTATACCGCGATCGCCGCAGGTTACCTGTATGCGTTCGAGGTGGTAATATTCCGTTACTGTCCGTTTGTCCTCAGCCATGAGAGACTCGATGTCTCTGTCAGTTACGTCCTTCTTTTTGTCCGCCAGAACCTTAAACGCTGAGAAAACCCGGTCCAGTTCAGCATCGGAAAGAGTGTACCCCAGTTCTGCCAGATGTTCTTTAAAGGCGTGTCTGCCACTTAGTTTACCCATCACCAGGCTGGAAGAAGGAACTCCTACTGTATGCGGGTCGATTATCTCATAGGTGCTTGAGAGCTTGATAATGCCGTCCTGATGGATGCCTGACTGATGCCTGAAAGCATTGGCCCCCACTATAGCCTTGTTAGGCTGGACAGCGAAACCAGTGAGTTCACTTACCAGCCTACTGGCTCGATATATCTGCTGTGTTTTGATACCAGTAACAAGATTAAATAGGTCAGCACGCGTAGCAATCGCCATCACAACTTCTTCCAGTGAGGCGTTGCCAGCTCGTTCTCCTATGCCGTTAATGGTGCACTCTACCTGTCGTGCGCCACATCTAACAGCCTGCAAGCTATTAGCCACCGCCAGTCCCAGGTCGTTATGACAGTGCACACTTACGACAGCTTTATGTATATTTGCTACGTTTTCAAATATCTTTGTAATGAAATTGCCAAATTCCTCCGGAATAGCGTAGCCCACCGTATCTGGTATGTTAACAGTAGTAGCACCGGCCTCGATTACATCCGTCAGCAGCCGATAAATAAATTCCGGATTGGAGCGACTGGCGTCCATGGGGGAGAACTCGATATCGGATGTATGTTTTTTGGCATGAGTGACCATGGCAACGGCCATTTCATGCACCTGTTCCCGGCTTTTCTTTAATTGGTGCATCAAATGGATATCAGAAGCAGAAATAAAAACGTGAATACGCGGTTGTTGCGCTTCTTTTACGGCGTTCCAGGCTGCATCGATATCAGCAGTAACCGCCCGCGCCAACCCGCACACAGTGCTTTGTTTGATCTCGCAGGCAATATGCCTGACAGCTTCGAAGTCGCCCGGTGAGCTGATGGGAAAACCGGCTTCGATTACGTCAACACCCATCCGCTCAAGGTGTTTGGCTATCTCAAGTTTTTCTTGAACATTGAGGGAGCTTCCGGCGGCCTGTTCGCCGTCCCTTAAAGTAGTATCAAATATGATAGATCGGAAGAGCACACGTC
>CAZUXO010000337.1:0-3981 GCA_964624325.1 uncultured Dehalococcoidales bacterium | reverse complement strand
ACACGACGCTCTTCCGATCTTGTTGCGAACCATCGGCAAAGGTAATAGCCACAGCACGCCCGGCGAGTTCCGGATGTCTTTGAGTCTCGCACCTTAAAGGGAAATGCGGCAGAAGCACACAAAGAATCTTCAACTTTGACTCCTATATAGAACAATTGTGTTATCGTATTTTATAGAACACTTGTACCATTGTCAAGGGCTATTCAGTTATTCAGGTTATGATATATTTATTGCAACATGGCTGATGTTAACCGGATTTACATCGGGGCTTCAGGTTGGTCTTATCCGCAAGGAAAAGGTACATGGAACGGTTATTTCTACCCACCCGGAACCAAAGATGAACTCGGATACTACAGCCAGTTTTTCAACACTGTGGAAATCAATAGCTCTTTTTACAGACCACCCAACCCAAAAGTATCTGCCGGTTGGGTGAAGAAAACACCGGACGACTTCTTATTCACTGTCAAACTGTGGCAAAAGTTCACTCACCCCAAAATGTACCGTGATACGACAGGAGATATGGCTGAAATATCTTTTGAAGATGTAAGCATCTTCAAAAACAGTATCGGACCGTTGGCCCTCAGCGGAAAGCTGGGGGCTCTGCTGGTGCAGTTTCCGCCCAGTTTCGTAGCAGACACCTACGGTAAACAGAGATTAAAAGCAGTGATAAATTCGTTCCGAGAATACCGCATGGCTGTTGAGCTCAGGCATAAGAGCTGGAGCGATGACCCGTCAACCGCAAGCTTACTCAGGGAAAACAAGGTCTGCTGGGTTCAAATAGATGAGCCTAAATTCGATTTTTCTGTCGCGGCAGAAGTACCGGTAACATCTGATCTAGCCTACTTCCGTTTTCATGGAAGGAACGCCGAGATGTGGTGGAAGGGCGATGCCGAAACTAGATACATGTACCTGTATACCGAAGATGAAATAGCTGAACTCGCACACAAAGTAGGAGTTGCCAGTCGAAAGTCGGCCACGACGTTTGTTTTTTTTAACAACCACTGGAAGGCTTATGCACCAAGCAATGCCGGAGATTTGAGAAAAGCTCTGCAGTTTCCGCTTCAGAGATTGTTCGAATGAGCAGCATAACCTGGATAAACATAAAATTTGCATGACATTGATCGAATAGAATTGAAATGACCTCCAATCATCACGAACGTGATTGGGAGTTCTTGTTTTACCTCTACGCTCTAGTCCCTATCCACGTATCCCATTCATCCTGTACAATACTTTATAAGAGAGACATACGTGAAATTCAAAGCACAATCGATAGGCGTATTATTAAGTTCCCAAGTGGTTTTATCCATCATTTTTATGGGTTGCCAGCCAGTGACAGTTCTCGCACCACACACGTCTCTTAATAATTCAACTCAAACTGATAATCCACCGCCTGCGACTCAAATACCCCCTTTGCCTACAGCCCCTCAACCAATCTGTTCAATTATTATCCCGACACCAGGTGCGACTGTAATCCCGATAACTAAGCCCAACCCCCCAGCGGGAGCATATTGCGAGTCGAATGTTTCATATATTTCCAAGGGTGGATTAACTGTGACCATGGATGCAATGTATGTTATAGCGTGTGGAGAATTTTATGAAATTATGATTGATTACAGGTTAGAAAACAACACCATTGATAAAGTTATAGACGAGGATAGATTTAAAGCTTACTTCACCAAAGGCAGCGGAGAACCGCAATATGGTTTGTTTGGTAGATTGGCACCCGGACAAATAATCACAAAATCCTACGCCTGGAAGGCGTACTGGAGCAATGTGATAAACCTTATTGAATTTGAGGCAGACCCTTCCACGGCATTTCCAGCTTCAGACACTTTAAGGTGGAAACCTCCTACAAATTGAACCCAAATATCCACAATACTTGCCTGATAGCCATCAACTTCGGAGTAGCTGGGATGCTTCCTTGAAAAGTGTGGGTGGTCAATGGGTTAAAAAGAGATAACCTTGTCCACTTCCTTTATCAATTTTGCCAGTTCCGGCATTTTTGATTCTACAACTCCATCCATGAGTGGCATGTTTTTAGCCAAGCCACAACGGGTGAGACAGGTTTTGCACAATTCGACTGAAACACCTTTAGCCATTAATTCTACAAGCATAATACCAAGGTCAGTATCGTACCCGGCCAACGATATACCTTTCCTTCCCAAATCAACTGCATCATTTAATAGAAATATAGATACACTGTCGCCTGCTTTGACTGTAAAATCGGCCAAACGAAGAGCGTTCCGAGTGACATCAGAACCATCGTAAGGATTTCTGTTCAGGATAATCAGTAACTTCATGATTGATGTATCTCCTTTTATTTTCTATTGTTGCCAATCGCTCACCAAGCGTGACTTGCCCATGCTTCGTTTTTTAATAGGAGGGGTTACTTGCGAGTAACCCCTCCGAAATAACGCCGCATTATTATGACAAGGCTTTCTTTAATTTTTCAAACTCTTTCTCGTCAATCTCGCCTTTGGCATACCGCTCTTTTGAAATGTTTAAGGCGTTATTGTCATGATGTTCACCATGCATCATGCAACCGTGCCTCCGCATGCGCATAACCCCCATTATGAACAAACAGATCACTACTGCCCAAAATACAAAGCAAAATGCTCCCATCAAACCAAACCCCCCATTGTGAAATCCATATTGCCACATCATATGTTATTCTCCTGTTAAAAAATCTTGAATTAATTGTACCACTTTGGATTAACCCATTCTGTGATATTACTTACACTTATCCTTTTTAAATGGCTGTGGTTTATTTGTTTATGTTTATGGCCCTATACACTTTCGTCTGAATAATCGCGGCAAACGCGGTGTCATTCTCTATCGATAATACCCGGATTGGTTGTTCGGCTAATTTGTCCACCCTCACCACGAAATCCCAGAATACCTGTAGATATTAAGTTCCGTCGGGTGCCAATTACTACTCAATAACATTTTGTTATGGCAGTCATAGACCGGGTGACCCGAACTTCCTGCCCAAGTGTCTGAATATCAAAAAGAAGGATTTTTTAAAATATAAACTGAGATCAAATAAAATTTGATTTCAGTAATTTCGTGGTGGAGACGGGGGAGAGTCGAACTCCCCGTCCAATGGCAGCGACCCAGAATCTACTACAGGATTATTCAGCTATTTAATCTCGCGCCGCGGAGCCTCAACTGAAGGAGTATCTGCGGGCCAACCGGTTGTCTTTCGCTGCCTCTACCGGTGTGAAGACGGCGGCACCCCGACTTTGTTGCACCCAGATCCTGACCCGCCGGGGTGGGGTTAGGCTGGATGGGCTAGCTTATTTAGCCAGCCAGAACCAATTCAGGTTCGGCAGTTGTTTTTTGCCACCGGTTTAATGAGGGTGATGGCACCTCAGCCTGCAATTCTGTAGCACACGTCCACTGTCGAGACCACGCGTCCCCGTGTTTTGTGTGAGCCCCGCGGGCTCTAGTGCGTTTTTAAGGTGCGTTCTATTTCGCGCTCGTCTTCGCGGCGCTTGATGGTTTCACGCTTGTCGTAAAGCTTCTTGCCTCGACCCAAACCAATCTCCAGCTTGGCGGTGCGTTCCTTGATATACATCCTGAGAGGGATAAGCGTGAGGCCTTTTTCCGCTAGCTTGCCCATTAATATGCGAATCTCCTTGCGGTGCATCAGCAGCTTCCGAGACCGCGTTGGTTCCTGACTCATATAACTGGCGGCCTCATAACGCGCAATGTGGGCCCCCACCAGCCATAACTCCCCTCCATCTGCCCTGACATAGGCCTCGCCTAGGCTAACCCGGTTATCGCGAACCGATTTTATCTCCGAACCGAGCAAGGCGATGCCCGCCTCAAAAGTTTCTAGGATGCTATAGTCGTGATGAGCCTTGCGGTTAGTGGCGACAACCTTTATAATCATCTCTAATTATACCATAGGTTACCACAGACCAGTCAGGAAGCCAGTGTTTTGTCTCAACCAATTGAAACATCTGTAGGCGTGCTCGC
>CAZUXO010000336.1:0-5511 GCA_964624325.1 uncultured Dehalococcoidales bacterium | reverse complement strand
CATTATGTCAATACAGTTGAAAACGGCGAGATGGCAGCCGTTTGGCTAAAGAACGAAAAGGAAGCTACCCTCAAGAAATTTTACGCCGAAGGGGCACGTGTACGCCTTCAACCTGCTAACAGCACCATGAAACCCATCTTTGCCCCGGCGTCTAATGTGGAGATCCAAGGGCGTGTCATAGGTGTCCTTCGCCGGGTGGGCTGAAGTGAATTTGCACCAGTTTCAGGCGGTAGGTCGGACACTAGCGGATCGAGGGTTCATCACCGGCTCCAGTGGTAATCTGAGTGTCCGCCTGCAAGAACGAATTGTTATTACGAGGCATGGTAGCCTTCTTTCGGATTTGACCTCCGAAGACCTCATTGAAACAAACTTGGAACCCGACGATGGCACCACGCACATGGCATCGTGGGAGTTACCAGTACACCGCGCCATTTATGCAGGAACTACCGCCCTCGCCATCGTTCACGCTCACCCACCCAATGCGATCACCCTGTCTTTGATCGATAAAATGTTAGAACTTCCGGGAGAGATCTCCGTTGTCGGCGCTAACACGGGTATTGTTCCCGGTATTCTAGCGGCTGAGATAACCCGTGAGATTAAAAAACACCCGCTGGTGATGGTCAAGGGACACGGCAGCTTTGCAATTGGAAGGACTTTGGCGGAAGCTTGCCGACTTACTTCGTTATTTGAGACAGGTTGCGCCAGTTTGTGCAGGCAGAGGTCAATCTCCGTACTGATTGCCAGCGAGTAGTATCTTGGGTGCGGGCAATAATAACAAAGAGGAGAGTACAACACTCTCCCCTTTGGGTGTAGGTGAACCCGATGAGATTACGGGTAGGTCGCTGGCGCTTCCAGCCCCATCGTTTCCGGCAACCCTAGCATAATGTTCATGTTCTGGATGGCCTGTCCAGCAGCCCCTTTGACAAGATTATCGATGACGCTTATCACTATTACGCGCCCGCTTCTCACATCAATGGTGGGGTGGAGAAGACACATGTTGGAGCCCCAGGTATGTTTGGAGTGCGGAGGTGCCAACGCAAGCCGTACAAAGGGCTCGTCCTTGTAGAAATCCTGGAAAAGCATCTTGAGCTCTGCGATGCCATCTTTGCTGGCTTCCAGCCTTCCGCTTAAGGGTGCATAAGCCGTTGTTAGTATACCGCGTGTCATGGGAACAAGATGTGGTACGAACGTCAGTACCGGCTTAGCTCCATGCATGAAACGCGCCAGTTCCTGCTCCATTTCTGGAATATGGCGGTGCCCATCCAGAGCATAGGCGGTTACGTCCTCGTTAACTTCAGAATAGTGCGTGGAAAGGCTGAGAGAGCGACCCGATCCCGATATACCGGATTTGCTGTCGATAATAACGTGGCTGCCAATCAAGCCTGCCTTAAAAACAGGCGCCAATGCAAGTATGGCACTAGTGGGATAACAGCCCGGATTTGCCACCAGACGCGCCCTCGCTATGTCTTTACGGTAAAGCTCGGGTAAACCGTAGATTGCTTCAGCTAGCAGTTTTGGCGAAGGATGGCTGAAACCATACCACTCCTGGTATAGGGTAGCATCTCTGAGCCGAAAATCCGCACTGATATCCACTACCTTCACCCCACTGGTGATAAGTTTGGATACCACTTCGACACTTTCCTTATGGGGTAGTGCAGAAAAGGCAAAATCCACTTCACCAAGCTCTGCGGTCACTGTTAAATCTAAATTAGCCAGATGAGGAAAAACTTCTCCCAGTTTTTTCCCAGCGGCGCTTCGGCCACTCACGGAAACCAGATTGACGCCCTGATGCCGACTCAATAGACGTGCCAGTTCTACTCCGGCATATCCGGTGACGTTAACAATGCCGACCCTGGTTTTATTCTTCGAGTTTGCAGCTTTCACAAACACCCTCCATAGCGCGCAGGTCGTCCCGGGTGCCCATAGCGATCAAACCGTCGCCTGCCTGTATCTTCTCTGTATCGGACGGGTTAGCCAACAATTTTCCGTTGTTTTTGTTAATTGCCAGCACAATCGCCTTACCATGCAGACGTGCTTCGCTCAGGGTTTTATCAGCAAGTGGAGACCCGATTCCTACGGTCAGGTTTTCCAAATGCAGCTCCTGGCCCTTGAACGAAATAATATCGATGAAATCGGCGACCTCTGGCTGTAACGCAAGCATGGCCATACGCCGGGCTCCGATGGAATAAGGAGAAATGATACGATCAGCTCCAGCCCTCTTCAATTTGCCTTCGGCTTCTGGGGCGGAAACACGCGCTTCGATAAAGATTTTAGGATTGAGCTGTCGGGCCGAAAGTATGACATAGGTGCTGTCGGCGTCATTACCCAATGCCACGATAAGTCCCCGGGCGTGCTCTATACCGGCTTCTTTCAAGGCCTCGTCGCTGGCGGCATCGGCCAGAACGCACAGGTGGTTATCCATTTCGGCCTGGTTGATGGCCTCGCGGTTTTTGTCTATTACTACAAATTCTGCCTTTTCGACAGACAGTATTTTGGCAATCTCCTGTCCTACTCGCCCGTAGCCGCACAGGATAAAATGGTTCTTCAGGTGGTTGACGCGGTTTTTCATATTTCGCCTCCATAGCGCGCTGCCCAAATGCCCTTCCATGACGAATTGCACAATGACAGTCAAAGCGTAAACTGCGGCGCTGGATCCGCCCACGATAAGAAGAATGGTGAAAATGCGCCCGGCGGTATCCAACTGGTGGACCTCGGAGAAACCGGTAGTGGTTACGCTAATTATGGTCATGTAGAGGGCATCCATAAAATTCCATCCCTCTATAAGCATATAGCCGGTTACACCTGAAATAATAATTATGGCAATAGCACCGGCAGCTATCAGTAGTTTTTTAGAAGCAGACAATTCATTTTCCCTCTAACTAATTCATATTTTAGCATATATACGAAGGCCAATTGAGAATCGGGAGCTTATCGTGGTCAAAGCAAGGAAGGATATATCTTTATATGGGGACTAGGAGGTGTCAAAAAGCGGGATCGGCATCAGTAGATCAAACCTGAATTTCCATCCCTTCGCACGCCACTGCAATCTCACAGCCGAGCTGGCGGGCAACCTCTTTCAGCTCGATTGCAACCTCTTCCTCCAGAGAAGGATTCATATGTACCGTTATTATACGAGGCAGATAGTCTCTAATATGTCGAAATTCAACGAGCTCCTCCTTCAATAGTTCAGGGGTAAGATGCCCGGACTCGCGCCCGAATTCTGTATAGCGGTTGGAAGCCGTAACCTCAATGATGAGTAAATCAGGTGTTATTTGTCTCCAGCATTCTGATAGCCCTGGTCCCGTATCTCCTGTGTAGAAAAACCCCGTGCCTTCAGACTTAACCTGATAACCAATCGCAGGGACGGAATGGTTTACCGGAACCGGGATCACTTCGTAACGATCAATACTGAACACTGAATAAGGCTCAATCAAGTGAAAATCCATCACAGGCCGATCAAAGAAGCGCGAATATATCTGGCCATTGAGTATATGCTCGACCAACGCATCTTTTACCGGTTGGACTCCATAGGCGTGGACAATGCCACCGCTCAGAAAACAGTTCATGGCCAGCATCGGCAGGTCCCGGATGTGGTCGTAGTGCTGATGTGTGAACAAAACACCTTTCAAAGCGAGTTGCTGTTTCAGTGACAGCTTTGATGTCAGGCTTCCGGCGTCCAGAGCTATATGATTATCCAGCAAGAGACACATCAGCCCGGTCGTGCTCGACTCCGTATTATGCGCGCCCAGAAAACGGATTTTCATATCTCCAAGCTAAAAAGCAAAAGGGTTAAAACTGGTCTTTTGGTCGAAGGTATCGACGCCTTCTTTTCGCTTAAGGTATCCCACGGCCATATACGTGAAAGGCGTAGCCAGAACTTCAATTAGCACTTTGAAGCTCCAATGATAGACGATCAACATGGGCGTAAAAGAAGGAGTCACAATAAAGGCGATAATGATGAAAATAGCTGTATCCATACCCTCTCCGACAATGGTAGAAGTGATGGTGCGCGTCCATAGCCAGCGGCCACGAGTCGCCAATTTCATGCGCGCCATAATGAGCGAGTTAGCGAACGACCCCAACAAATATCCTGAAAACGATGCCAGCAACAGGCGCGGGGTATAACCCAGTATGGCTTTATAGGAGGCCTGCCCTCCCCAGAAAGGAGCGGCGGGCAACAGACCTCCCAGCCAGGCGAAAATAACGAAGATGAGATTGCAGGCGAAACCCAGCCAGATGATGCGCCGCGCCCAACGGTAGCCGTAGACCTCGGTGAGAATATCGCCGAAGATGTAGCTCAGCGGGAAGACGATGATGGCGGCGGGCAGGAAAACCTCCCCGAAGCTGATGATCTTGACGGCGATGATGTTGGCGGTGATGAGGCAGGTGACAAAAATGGCGGCGATTATCAGAAGGCGGTTTGTGCTTTTCATATCTCCAATCCGGCTGAATACTGCAACTCTATTCTACCTTAACCGGAGGGGTGAAATGAAATCCGAAGTTGACACGACCACGGCTGAACTATAGAATATTCTACTGCGTGGCAACGTAGCTCAGTGGTAGAGCAGGGGACTCATAAGCCCTTGGTCGGTGGTCCAAATCCACCCGTTGCCACTAACCTTTATTCTTTAAATATTCTTTCACTCGAAAGGCGACAATCCTTCTTACCAAATCGAGTGGAATAGGTTTATCCAGAGGGAATTGTATAGCCCCTTTTGAGGTTTTGTAAGGTGCCAATTCTGTATTAAATGCTTCAATTCCCGATGGTTTAGGATAAAACCCCAAGTGCTTCTCATAAGCAGCAAACCATACAAGATTACCTTTTAGCTTGAATGCGGGCATTTGATAGCTAATAGCTTCAACGGCATCTGGAGCTTTCTCTTTTATGGCACGCCTCAATTTTTCAAGAAGGCTCTGAATATGTAAGACAATCAACCGGATTAAGTCTCAGCAGCCGAAGGGTTAACCCCCATATAACAAAAAGGCCGCTCTCACAAGCGGCTTATTTTGCCAGAAGCAAGAGGCCAGCAAGTTGGGCTGGTATACACTGCCTCTCTCACCCGTCCCAGTAACGTTCCTGAGACTTTGGCTAGAGCCTGCATAGACTCTAACCTTACTTTTTATATTATAAGACAATTTAAGCAGTTATGTCAAAATTAGCCCAGATATAACAAAAAATCAAGGTAAATGTGTCAGCTAGAATAAGGGCGTGACGAGTCGTTTTCTCTTCCGGTTATCAACCATGGGCGTATTGAGTCGTTATCTCTTTCGGCTATCGACATATCGCGTAATGAGTCATCGATAAACCCTTTCCCCAACTCCACGGAAATGGAATATAATACTCCTCAGCGGAAGGAGCATTATGTCTGATGTTTTTTGGGCAGCTTTTGGTGGTGGGGCAGCTGCAGGAATTGTTACTTTAATTGCGGTTCTCTTCGCAGAATGGTATAGATGGTTTCTTGATCGCCCTTTAGTTAAAGTAAGTTTGAGCACCGGATTTTTCGTCGGTCA
>CAZUXO010000335.1:0-4395 GCA_964624325.1 uncultured Dehalococcoidales bacterium | reverse complement strand
AGGTTTGGTGATACTTTGCGTGCTTATTTCCACAATGGCACTTACATGGTACACATACCGCGATGCGCGTATGACACTAGTTCAGCGTTCACAGGAGATGGGTTCAGCCGTAGCAAGCGTTTTGGCGGAACAGACTAGGGACATGGTCAGCAGGGGAGACCTGGGCACGCTTAGCGCCATAGTGAAAGGATATTTAGATTCCAGCAAGGATATCTACTATATTTATGTTCTGGACTCCGCGGGTATTACTATTGCTTACACATCAGTGCCGCCAGACCTATCGGACCTGCCGTTGAATAACCCGCCGGTTTCTTCTTCCAGTCCGCGACTCCAGTCAATGCATTACAGAGGACAAGAGATTACAGATATTGCCATATCTATCCCGGATTCCGGCAATGCAGCAGTCCATGTCGGACTTACCTATACCAGTATTTCGAAGATTCTGACGACGCATATTCAGCATATGTTGTTATGGTTGACGTTAATTTTGGCTTTTGCTGTTGTCCTTTCATATATATTATCCTACGCCTTGACCTACCCGATTTCAGCCATGGCTGCGCAGGCACGAGAGCTTGGTATGGGTGCATATATGGAACGCAATCGTAATTGGGGGCATGACGAGATCGGGAGCCTGGGGTTGGCTTTCGATGAGATGAGTCGTGAAATCAGCCAGAAAGAGCAGATGCGAAGTCAGTTGTTAGCGCAGGTGCTTAGTGCTCAGGAGGATGAGCGCAAACGTATTGCTCGTGAGTTGCACGACGATACCAGCCAGAGTTTAACCTCCTTGATGGTAGAGTTAAAAGCCGCTGAAAATGCCAGTAGCCTGGAAGAAATGAAACTGCGACTGGCTCAACTGCGTTCCCTTGTCCACCAAACGCTGCAGGCAGTTCATAGTATGGCCATGGATTTGCGCCCAAACGCTCTCGATGATTTGGGATTAGTCGCGGCGTTACGAAAATACGTAGCCGATTTTGTTGCCAAAAATGGGATACAGGTGGATTTACAGGTTGGGGAAAGTGCCAGGAGGCGGTTTCCTCCAGATATGGAAACCGCCGCTTACCGCATCGCTCAGGAAGCATTAGCGAATACGATGCGGCACGCTAATGCCAAAAACGTAAGTATTGTGTTAGGATTTCAAGATTCTATTTTCACACTGATAGTTGAGGATGATGGCGTTGGTTTCGATCTTGAGGAGTCTTCAAAGCGTAGCCCGGAACACAGACTCGGACTTTTTGGTATGTATGAAAGAGCGTTTTTAGTTGGGGGTCGGCTAGTCATCGAATCCAAACCTGAACAAGGCACCAGCATTTTCCTGGAAGTCCCTATTAAGAATGTGCCGGGAGAAAAGTATGAATAAAGTAAAACTGGTCATAGCTGATGATCATGCAGTGTTACGGGCGGGGCTCAAACTGTTGCTAAATTCAGAGTCAGATATGGAGGTGCTTGGAGAAGCCAGCAACGGGTTAACGGCTATACAGATGTGCGATACCTTGAAGCCCGATATTCTGTTGTTGGATATCAGTATGCCCGGGTTGAGTGGTCAGGCCGTTGCCAAAATAGTTAAGAAACAACATCCTGAAATCAAGATACTTGTGGTGTCCATGCATGAAGATGAAAGTTATTTACGCGAAATGTTGCAGGCAGGTGCTGACGGATATGTACCTAAGAAAGCTGCCGATGTGGAGCTTTTGGCAGCAATCCGCAACACATACAGGGGAGAGCATTTTATCCATTCTTCGATGACTTCAGATTTATTTCCATCATTCAAACCCCAAAAAAAAGGTGCGGATGATGCTGTAAAAAGTTTGAGTCATAGAGAACGAGAGGTGCTTTACCTGCTTGCGCTCGGACATACCAATCAGGAAATAGCCGAACGGTTGATGCTGAGTGTCAAAACGGTTGAAACATACAAGATTCGCCTGAAAGATAAATTGAATCTCAAGGGAAGATCGGAATTAGTGCGTTTTGCCATGCAAAACGGCATACTTGAAAGCATGGGTAATCAAGACGCCTGAATATGGTTACCAACAAAACAGCAGTTTGAGATTATTGAGAAAGCAATCATTTTCTGTGGACTGACAAGCCTACACTCGATGAAGGTCAAATTACAATCGAATTTTGACAAAAGGCAATTGAATACTTAAGATACTTTTTCTAAGCTATCTGTAAAATGAACCTGGTTTATTATTTCAGACGTTGTTGAATTACTCCAGCAGGTTGTGGTGTTTACGACAAGTATTATTTCATGTTGGAAAAGAAATGTGCAATACCCAAATGGAGAATTATAGGTATGCCTGCAACAAATACGAATAATTTTAGCTCTTTGCCAAGGAAGCAGGTTGTTTTTACGATGGCAGGGGTTATGCTATCGATGTTCCTTGCTTCTCTGGACCAGACAATTGTCGGTACAGCCATGCCACGCATTATCGCCGACCTGCATGGTTTTGCTCATTATACCTGGGTGACAACGGCCTACATTATATCATCAGCCGTGGTAATCCCTATCGTCGGGAAATTGACAGATATGTATGGGCGCAAGCCTTTTTATATCGCCGGGCTGATTATCTTTACACTTTTCTCACTACTTTCTGGTCTCAGCCAGGATATGCTCCAGATAATAATATGTCGTGGTTTTCAGGGCATTGGCGCCGGTATCTTGATGGCAAACGCTTTTACCGTTATTGGCGACCTTTTTCCACCGGCTGAGCGTGGTAAATTCCAGGGTCTGGTCGCTGGTGTTTTCGGACTTTCGGCAATCATCGGCCCTTCTTTAGGCGGGTTCATCACTGATACCCTTTCCTGGCACTGGATATTTTTTGTTAATGTCCCATTGGGTTTTATGGTTTTGGCCCTATTTGTTGCGTTTTTTCCGCATATCCGACCCGGCAATAACCGCTACAAAGTGGACTACCTTGGTATGCTGTTGCTATGTTTTGGCGTGGTGCCATTGCTTGTGGCACTATCTTTCGGCGGAACAGAATGGGGTTGGGAATCAATCGAAAGTATAGGGTTTTTTAGTCTGGCCGTTATTATGATATTTTGTTTTGTATGGTGGGAAAGACGGGCACAGGAACCGATCATTCCAATTTCGCTATACAAGAACCGCATTGTTGCTCTTTCCCAAATAGTTGTTTTCTTTATCGCCTTCGGCATGTTTGGTGCGATCATTTTTATTCCGCTATTTTTTCAAGGGGTTCTGGGAGTATCAGCGACACAGAGCGGCAGCTTTCTGACGCCCATGATGCTGGGACAGGTCTTCGGCAGTATCACTTCCGGACAACTATTGTCACGTGCTGGTGGCCGATATCGACTACTCGGGGCGGCAGGCCTTGTCATTATGGCAATCGGTTTGTTGCTGGCTTCTCGCATGTCTTCTGCTACGAGCTATGCCACGGCTATACTGAATATCGTTATTCTCGGTTTTGGCCTGGGAATCACAATGCCCATTTATACCATTGTGTGCCAGAATGCAGTACCATACAGCATGCTTGGCGTGGCGTCGTCATCAGTTCCTTTCGTACGCTCTATAGGGGGATCGGTGGCGCTCGCCCTGTTTGGGACAGTACTCAATAACAGTTTCGCAAGTCATATTGTGGCCCAAATCCCGGCGGATGTAAAAAATGCCATTCCTGCTGCCCAGCTGAATGCGCTCGTTCAGAACCCTCAGGCGCTGGTGGATCCTTTGGCCCAAGCACAGTTGAATGCCCAGTTGTCAGAGATGGGGCCTCAAGGGCAGCAACTATTTCAACAGCTATTAACCAGCCTTAAAGGCTCTTTGACTACTGCCCTAAATGAAGTATTCGTTGTTGGGTTTGTAATAGTAGTTATCGGCTTTATTGTGCACATGTTTATTCAAGAAATCCCACTGCGAAAGCAGCACCAGTTTGTAGCAAAAGAAATAGTATGCGCAGAATCAAAAGATAAAGGTACGCCATGAGCGAGATTAAGAAATCCGTTTGCGTATGGTGCAAGGGCGAATGCGGCGTATTGGCGAAGGTGAATGCTGGCCATTTAGAGGGGGTCTTTGAAGACCCCGAATGGACCAGGCCAGTATGGCCACCAGCACGAACCTGTATCAGATTAAAAGCTGCTAAGGAGTATTTCTATCATCAGCAGAGAGTTAACTTTCCACTGAAAAGAGTCGGAGGAAGGGGAGGTGGAGAGTGGCAGCAGATTTCATGGGATGAAGCGCTGGACGGGATAGCCCAAAGGATGCAACAGATAAGCCAAAGATATGGCGGGGAGGCCATTGCCTGGAGTCGCGGGACCGCTTACCGCACCGACCCTGATCTGTTATCTCGCTTTTTTCGGTGCATCGGCTCCCCTAACAACTGTTCGCAAGGATCTATATGCTATTTGCCGCGTAGCAAGGTAGCAAGCGCTATGACTGGCTAC
>CAZUXO010000334.1:0-2601 GCA_964624325.1 uncultured Dehalococcoidales bacterium | reverse complement strand
AGTTGGCGTCGAACTTCAGATTGAATTGGTCCTCTGACCTCATAACCGCCTCCTCAGCTGTGGGGAAATTGATGCGGTTAAAGGCGGTGAGTACCAGAACAGCGGCTAACACGAATGTTCCTAGCGAGAGCAAAAGCCCGGTCCTATTTTTTCGCTTCACAAATCTCTCCGTTACCGATTAGCCCTGAACGGGATGAAAGCCATTTTGCGAGCATGAGACGGTTGCCTGAAAAGGGCCCAATTTATATCTGTGATTTCCCGTATCAACTCGTGATGAGTTGACGCTTAACTATTTGCTTGGCCTATGATATACCCAGACGCAGGCGTTTGTAAAGTCCTGTCTAAGGGGCAAGTGCATTTCGGGCTATTGGGTGTCAGGGCTGGAGATTTGGAAAGCCCAACACGCTCGGGAAATATATTCCTGCAACTGCTGGGTGCAGCTTCTCGTTAATGAATGTCCCAATACTTGTTAACTACACCAGCCTGCCTACAGATTGCGCAACTGGGCCAAGTTGAGTCATCAATCGTGAAAAATCCGATAAGGTGAGAGATTGCAAACCATCTACCAGTGCTTCTCTGGGATTGGGATGAACTTCAATCATCAAGCCGTCAGCACCTGCCGCTATGGCGCCCTTGGCTAACGCAGGTACCAGGGAGAAGTGGCCGGCTGCATGACTGGGGTCCACAATTATAGGTAAGTGGCTGTATTTTTTAACTACCGGGATAGATGAAAGGTCTAACGAGAACCTCGTGCTGTCTTCAAACGTCCTTATGCCTCTTTCGCAGAGGATTACATTAGGATTGCCTTCCGCGAGTATGTAATCTGCTGCTGTAAGCCACTCGGTCACCGTGCAGGAAAATCCACGCTTTAAAACAACCGGGCATTTGCTTTTCCCGACGGCAGTCAACAGGGAAAAGTTCTGCATGTTTCTAGATCCAACCTGGATAATATCAACATATTCGGAGAACAGCTCAACGTCCTGGGTATCCACTATTTCGGTTACAACGGGCATTTGAAATCGCTCCGAGGCGGCTTTTAAAAGTTCGAGGCCAGCCTTTTTCATCCCTTGAAAACTGAATGGCGATGTTCGCGGTTTGAAAGCCCCGCCCCGTAGAATGCTCGCCCCGGCTTTTTTGACACCCTGGGCAGTTTGCATCAGTTGTTCTTCATTCTCTACGGCGCAAGGCCCTGCTATAACCGCCAGTCGCTCGCCTCCGATTTGGATGGCGCCTACTGTAATTCGAGTGTTTTCAGCTTTAAATTCCCGGGATGAAAGCTTGTAAGGCTTCATTATTCGAGTCACAGATTCCACGCCGGGAAGAACGGCAAATATGTCGGTTGGCGTTTGGCCGGTGTTGCTTCCCAGTATGGCGACGACAGTTTTATCCGTACCTCGATTTTGCTGGACCTCAAAGCCCAGTGACCTGGCCTTTTCAAGTACGCTGTTTATTTCTTCCCGGCTTGCCCTTCTCTTCATCTCTACGATCATGATGTTTAATCTCCATTCATGCTGGTAATGTTTGACCGTCGCAGCCACGATAAAAAGGAACGTATCGTGGCTATCGTTTTAAATATACCATACGAACGTTTATTCATAAATGGGGCTGCGACAAGCATAGAGTATCAATATCGCATTTGTGTAATTAAGAGACCCCGATGAGTAATCGGGGTCTCTTTTTGTCTCTAATCCTGAGTTTTAGAATGGAAATATTTAAAATGTGTGTGTGGGTTTTTGGTGCACCCGAGGGGGTTCGAACCCCTTACCTTCTGACTGCCAGTCAGACGCTCTACCAACTGAGCTACGGGCCCAAAAAGACAAAACTTAATTTAACACAAATCGGCCTGGCTTGCAAGATTGAGACTCCTAGCCATCAACGGCGTCCGAGCGACTCCTGATAGTTGAATGCGGCGCCATGATGTCCTATACTTTCGATTGCAATCCCGGCAAGGAGGTGAAGCTTCAGATGTCCAAGGCTCTTAAAGAATTGCTTATCGTTTTCCTGGTTGGAGCGGGGACGCTTACCCTCCTGTGGGGATTTCTCCACCAGAAAAACACCTCCACCGTGCCCGGACAGGTAGTCGCGGTTAGCCAGATAATGTGGAGCGCTGTAGGAGCAGGGGGCGGCCTCATTTTGGTAGGGGCGGCGCTGGGGCTCTTTCTCAAGCCCGCCAAATAGCTAGCGCTTGACCTTCCATGCGGTGCCGCCGGCGGCATCCTCGATAACGATGCCCAAGGACTCCAGGAGTTTGCGCATATCATCGGCCCGCTGGTATTGTTTAGCGTTACGAATCAGATGGCGAGCCGTTATAGTCCCGTTGATGTTCTCTGTCATTTCATCATTATTGATGCCAGGGTCGTGAAGCCCTGACTCAATTTCTGGAAGAAGGTTCTCGAATTTAGTCCAAGCAGCTTCGGTTATAGTTTGGCTGGCTGTCTCCGGCGAAGGTTTAACCACGAAGCCAGCTAATTCGGATTTCGATAAACTAAAGCCCAGCACTCCGCCGAGCTCTTTGAGCAACTCCTGCCCGCCGGTGACATCGTAACCCTCGTCCCGAAGGCGGTTGAACTCGCGTATCATATCGAAGAGCACAGCCATCGC
>CAZUXO010000333.1:0-2578 GCA_964624325.1 uncultured Dehalococcoidales bacterium | reverse complement strand
GGTTCGCCGTCAATCCGAATTTCACGCTGGAAGCCGCGCTGCTGTGCCTGCTTATCTGCGCCTGGCTGCCACTCCACGTGTGGAGCGTGATGGTCTCGCACCGGGACGACTATATAGGCGCCGGCATCACTTTTTTCCCCATGAACGTGTCGGTAAAGACGGCCGTGCTGGTGCTGCTGGTTTTCGCCATGACTCTGAACGTGGCGGCAATCTGGCTATATTTCGCGGCGGGATTCGGATTGTTTTATCTTATCCCGGCTGTGGTTCTCGGTGCGGCCATGCTCTACGCCACGGTGAAGCTGGTATCCTCTCATGCCTCCAAGGATGCCTGGAAACTGTATAAGCTTTCGAGTTTCCCTTATCTTGGGATAATTTTTGTGGCGATGTGCCTGAGCTTGTGGATCGGGGTTTAGCACGCCGTCAGGTATTGTTATATGCGGCTAGAAATCAGGATTGAGGAAGAGGGCGACTACCGGGCCGTCGAAGAACTGACTCGGGAAGCCTTCTGGGATGTGCATGTTCCCGGGTGCTGCGAACACTATCTTATTCACACTCTCCGTAATTGCCCCGATTTTATCTCCGAATTGGATTTTGTTGCCGTTTCGGGCGGGCGTATAGCTGGGCATATCGCATACGTTAAGGCTCGCATCGAGGACGCTTCGGGCCTGTCAGCGTTCTGCCCGCCCTGCAGAAACAGGGAGTCGGGAGCGCCCTTATCAACCATTCTCTGAACGCGGCCAGGAAAATGGGGTATAAGGCCGTTTTAATCTACGGCGACCCGCGCTATTACAGCCGGTTCGGCTTCCACTGCGCGGAGAAGTACGATATCAAAACATCTTTCGGGAAGTACGCTGTTGCTCTGATGGTGCTGGAGCTGTCATCCGGGCTTTTATGCGGCATCAGCGGCCGTTTCGTGGAAAGCCCCGCCTACGATGTGGATATGCAGGCCTGCGAGGAATTCGACAAGAACTTCCCGCCCAAAGAAAAGAGCCACACATCGACGCAGGATGAGTTCAAGGTAATAGCTGGTTTGATGTATTGAGCATGGGGTCGCAAAGTTCAACGAGTACGCGTAGATGAACATCGGAATGTCTGCCATTCCATGCTTACATCATTGGACATAGGGAATATAATCAAGGAAACAATTGAAATAAAACTTTTCTTTAAATTCTTTGAAATCCCGCACATCGTTGTTATGAAGAATGTCCACTAGCTGATTGGCAATATAACCTTGCGGCATATCGATAAACTCTACGTCGGAATCGATACAATAGTTAAAAGTTTTCCCATCTTCCATCCTACCCTTGAAATATAAACCACCACCTTCAAAGTCCATCATGGATGCTAGCTTGTTATACATAGCGGTCGATACCGCATAGGTGCTTTTTTCAATCTTCTGGATTATGTTGCTCGCGATGATATTCGAGCCAGTGGTAAATGCTCGGACAATCTGGCGATACCCTATTCTTGGGTCTGCGGTTGTTCTATTAAATGCGCGTATAGCAAGGTCGGTTTGTGCAGGAATTGCGGAAAATGACGCAGGGAATATGTGCCATCCAAAAGATAAACAGAAGCACGATAGGCTGTCTCTTTGAGTTCTCCGTATAAGATAGGTTCTATTTCTTTCTTCAGAAATTTATTGAATTCTTCTTCTCGTTAGCTGGAAATTAACATGGATTACCTCCAGAGAGAATTCGTCACTAAGCATCAATCGGGATTGTTGTTTAAATGTAAAATCACCGTTCTCCACCAATAGAGTATCGCGTCCCTAGGATATTCTCAACTCCATCCACGCCTGCCTCACAGCTTCTGTGAGTGAGTTTCGCATCGTTTGATTAAGATTCTCCACCTCTATAATATGTATAGTGGTACAGAGTAACAAGGATTATCCTATTTGAATAACTTCAGTTTGATAAAAACGACCGCCTCCGCCCGCGCCGGTGAACTCGTCACCGCGCATGGCGTCATCCCCACCCCCGTCTTCATGCCGGTGGGCAGCCAGGCGACGGTCAAAACCCTCACGCCGACCGAAATAATGGCCGTTGGGGCGCGTCTTATTCTTTCCAATACCTATCACCTCTACCTGCGCCCTGGCATAGACGTAATCAAGAAGTTTGGTGGCTTGCAACGATTCATGGACTGGGATGGCGCCATCCTCACCGATTCGGGCGGTTATCAGGTGTTCAGCTTATCCGCACTCTCCAAAGTCACCGACGAAGGCGTCAGTTTTCGTTCTCACATTGACGGCTCTTCCCACTTCATAACGCCGGAGATTGCGGTAACCCTGCAGGAGGGGTTGGGATCGGATATAGCCATGGTGCTGGATGAGCCGTCAGCCTCGGATGCTCCCTTGCCTAAAGTACGAGAGGCGATGGAGCGCACCCATCGATGGGCGGAGCGCAGCCTAGCTCTCCACAAGAGGACCGAACAGCAGCTCTTCGCAATTGTGCAGGGAGGCTTTTCTCCGGAATTACGTAGGCAATCCGCCGAATACCTCACTTCGCTGGACTTCCCCGGCTACGCCCTTGGAGGTCTTAGCCTAGGGGATCCCAAGGAGCTTAACTGTACGACCGCGCGC
>CAZUXO010000332.1:0-2589 GCA_964624325.1 uncultured Dehalococcoidales bacterium | reverse complement strand
CTGTGCTCAATCCGATGACATGGCCTTTAGCTGTTATGCTCTTATGCTGGCACAACAGAAAAAGAAGTTTGCCGTCACTTTCATGCCCAGCGGGATGACGGGGTACGTGGAAGTATTCCCACAGGACTTGAACAAGGAGGTAGACCCGGCCGTCCTTTTCGGCAGTCCCTCCTCTCTCTCTTATCGCCAGTTGTACCACTTTCTGCGCAATCCTCTGAACAGGTGCGGGCGGCGCTGGCATATTACTGAAGGCAAGTGGCGCATCGACTGGCTTTGCGACTGGCGTGACAGAAAAGTTATCGAGCCCCAACTCTGTCCCAATGTCTGGATGGGGGCTTCCCTTGCTAGTATGGAAATCATCAAATTTATCACCGGGAAGTGGCGACAGGTAAAAGTGCCGAAGATGTGGCATTTACTCACGGCTATGAATAAGGTGAAAGTTGAAGGGTACCGTCGCCGTTCCTGGATATTCGAGAAATTTATCTACTGGACGTTCAGTATCGAATGGGCGGGTTTTGGTAATCGTTATCGGCGCTTTACCACAAGAAGGCTGCTTCGGGAGCTGGAGGATATGAAAAAGCAGGAATCGGAAGGTCGACAGGTGAAGCCACCCTTCATGTGGAGACACCTTATTTAGCGGGGAATCATGGTTCACGAAGAAGCCACTTTTCGCTCCAAAGATAACCTCAGACTATATTATCAGTCATGGCGGCCTCAGATGACCCCAAGCGCGGTTCTCGTTATAGTCCATGGCCTGTTCGAACATTGTGGGCGGTACCGATTATTGGGGAAACACCTGGCGGACAGGGGATACTGTGTTTATACCATGGATTTACGCGGACACGGTCTGTCGCAAGGAAAGCGCGTTTGGGCGCGGTCTTTCTCTGACTATGCCGATGACCTCGGAGTTCTCATCCAACGTATACGTGATGAATTACCCGCAACCAAAATTTTCATTCTCGGCCACTGTATGGGAGCGCTTATCGCGATTAATTACAATCTCAAACATCAACAAAGTCTTTCAGGGCTCATTACTTCGGGAGCCCTTCTAAAACTGGATCACACCCCGCCAACCCTGACTGTAGTCAAAACATATTTGCTTGGAAACTTGCCGTTGCTATCGTCAAGAATAGGAATCCCACTATTTAACGAAAGAGGCATTAGCCGCAGCCAGCGGGTAGTCAAAGCCTACTTGGAAGACCCTCTTGTCTTTCATGGGAATGTGACCGCGCGGCTGGGGCTGTCTGTGTTGAAGCAGATGCGACTCATGCCTCGTAAACTGGGAAATCTTAGTCTGCCGATTCTCGTCATGCATGGATCATCCGACCTCATATCTGATACTGATGGCAGCCGCATGCTCTACAGGGAAGCGGCATCAAGTGACAAAACCATGAAACTGTACGATGGTTTCTACCATGACATCTTCAGCGACCCGGGACATGAAAAAGTAATAGCTGACTTGGAAAAGTGGCTTTTCGACAGGGTAGAACGTGCGGGATACACTCAGAATAGAAAAATCAATTCCACCGCAACCTTTTGTGTAAAATCTTGAAAATAACCATTCTCACTATAGGCACCTTTGGAGACGTCCAACCTTATGTCGCCTTGGGAATTGGGCTGCGGGAGGCCGGAATTGAAGTGAGGTTTGCCACGCACGCACCCTTTCGGCGGTTCGTAGAAAACCACGCTCTGGATTATGCCACTATCGAAGGAGACCCGCTTTTGTGGGCGGCCGGTGAAGAATTAAAATCGCTGGTCAAAGCAGGCGGAAGTTTCGGGGGCTGGATGAGTCGCCTGCGTACTTTGGCCGAGCCCTTGCTTACATCTATCTTCAATTCATGCAGGGGCGCTTGCCAGGGGGCGGATGCAATTATTTATTCCCCCCTAGCATGGGTCGGCTACAGCATAGCCGAAAAGATGGATATTCCTTCTTTCCCTGCCAGCATGCAGCCTTTTTTTCCGACCAAGGCTTTTGCAAGCGCTTGGGCACCGCAAGGCTTAAACCTGGGCACTCTCTACAACAAATCCACTCACACATTGGTAGAAAGGGTTTTTTGGCGTTTCAACCGGCCTTTCATTAACCGCTGGCGGGAAGAGGCTCTTGGATTGTCCCCGATACCGGCTGGGGGCCCTTATAATCAAAAACGTTGGATGCGCCAACAGTTTCTTTTCGCTTATAGCCCGACTTTTTTACCGAGGCCAGGAGACTGGCCGGAAAATGTGCATGTCACTGGCTATTGGTTTTTAAAACCTGAACAAAACTGGAAACCTGATGGAGAAACGATTGATTTTATTCAGTCGGGAGATCGCCCGGTATATATTGGATTTGGCAGCGTACCCGATAGACGACCCCAAGAACTCCATCAAATTATCCTGAAAGTGATGGCAAAGACCAGAAAGCGCGCAATAATACTAACCAATACTATCTCTTCACCGGCAGGCCGAATATCGGACGATATTATGAGTATTGGCTGGACACCGCATGACTGGCTTTTCCCTCGGATGTCCGCGATAGTGCACCACGGTGGAGCCAGCACCGTAGGCGAAAGCCTACGCTCCGGAGTGCCTTCAGTGATCGTGCCTGCAGCA
>CAZUXO010000331.1:0-7687 GCA_964624325.1 uncultured Dehalococcoidales bacterium | reverse complement strand
ATCTTGATAAGCAATATGCGGCCGGACATAAGGCTTTTGCCGTGACAACGGGAGAATTTCTGAGTCTGAAAGACTTTGTAGCCCTGTTCGAAAATGCCGCCTGCAAAAAGTTAAATATCCATTGGGGACAAAGACCATATCGGCCGCGGGAAGTGATGAAACCATGGGATGCTGGCGAGCAATTGCCAGGGTGGAAACCGACAATTTCTCTTGCGTCCGGTATTGCCGATTTATTGGGGAAGCAACATTAAGGTGAAATATTCAATATGCTTGAATATCCTGATATGAAGATATCCATTGGTGTGCCTGCTTATAATCAAGGGAAATACTTACGTATTGCCATAGAATCTCTGCTTTGCCAAAATCAACAGCCGGCTGAAATAATTGTTTCCAACAATCATAGTAGTGATGAAACACAAAAAGTTCTTGATGGGTTTGCCAATAAAGTAAAGGTCATCATGCCACCCAAACATCTTGGCATGATGGCACACTGGAATTTCGTTGTATCACAATGCCAAAGTAGATGGTTTTCTTTGCTCAGTTGCGACGATATTGCGAAACCTAATTTTGTCGAAGTATTAACGAGAGGTATCTCACGTTCCAAACAGGCTGTTTTAGTCCGTAGCGGTTGGGAAAACATAGATTCCGCGGGCGATGTTATTGATAAACATTTAATTTTGAGCATTAAAAAAATTAGCAGCCCACCACGCACATTATATGAGCAGCTACTCGGTCCTAAACATAGCTTTGCAGCATTTGCAGCAAAGAAAGATGTTTGGGAAAAGGTTGGTGGATTCCCGGAAGAACTCAATCTGTGTGGTGATTGGGGGCTGTGGATTAAGTTTGCTCCGCATGGCGACTTTATTTATGAACACGACATTATTGCTCAGTATCGTTCCGGTTATCGGCCAAATATTGAGAAAGATCGTTTACTACAATATCTCAGTGATGAAGCAACCATCTACACCCGCATAATTCCAGACACCTTAAAGGCTTTGCCACAAATCAACACCCAAAGAGTTATTAGAGCATCGCGATCAAAGTGTAAAAAGGTAATCGCATTTGCAAGTCAGATAGCTGCTCCTGAAGACAGAGCAAATGTCTGCTCTATAATTGAGGGGTGGGCGAAAACGGCAAAATGCGAAACCGCGTTGCGAAAGTTCACATCTGGTGAAAAATTCCGTTTCAAGAGTGGGCGGGGGATATTCAGAAAAATGCTGCGCTCCGTTTACCAGGCAATCTATAGATGAATTATGGTCTTCGTAATCGTATCTTTCATGGCCTTGCGGCCAATGGCTTTGGCCAGATCATTACCGCCTTAATTCAGGTAGTGAGTGTTCCTCTATTTATTCACTACTGGGGAATTGAACTGTACGGTGAGTGGTTAGTTTTAAGCACGATCCCCGCGTACTTTGCCATGAGCGATGTAGGCTTCGCCAGCGTTGCCGCAAACGATATGACCATGCTCGTGGCGAAAGGTGAAAGGCGAACCGCTCTTGAGGTCTTCCAAAGCACGTGGGTTTTTATCTCTGGCACCTCCGTTCTTGTCATAATCATATTCCTACCAATGGTGTGGCTTATCCCATTTGACAAGTGGATGCAACTTCGGAGTCTTAGCGACTTCGAAACGGCGGCTGTCGTTTCCTTCCTGATTTTATATGTACTCGTTGGCTTACAGGGCGGGTTGTTAGGCGCCGGGTTCAGATGCGAAGGTCGTTATGCTCGCGGGATTCTTTGGTCCAACCTGATTCGTCTGGCTGAATTCACAGCGGTGACCATCGGCGTATGCCTGGGAGCGACTCCCTTAGTGGTTGCCCTACTTTTTTTGGTCACGAGGATTGGAGGGAGCTGTATAATCTGGTTAGATCTGCACCGATGCAGCCCGTGGATTGTTTTCGGACATCGTCTGGCTACCCGCGCCGTTATCAAACGGCTGGCTTCCCCAGCTCTTGCTTTCATGGGTTTCCCAGCGGGAAACGCCATCAGTCTACAGGGCATGGTAATGGTTGTCGCAGCAATGCTGGGACCAACGTCTGTCGTGGTGTTCTCAACAGCAAGAACCCTCACCCGCCTGGGGCTGCAGGCTATGGGAATGATCAACAGTACCGTTTGGCCAGAAATATCCGTTGCCTATGGTGCTGGTGATATGAACCTTGCAAGGAAGCTGCACCGGCATTCCTGTCAGGTATCTTTTTGGTTGTGTTTAAGCCTGGTCGCCAGCCTTTGGTTTTTTGGTGAATGGATTATTACCGTTTGGACTCACAAACAAGTAACACTTGATGGCAATATTATGCAGTTAATGCTCGCTGTTATCTTCGCCAATTCCCTCTGGTACACAAGTTCAGTGGTGATGGTCGCAGTAAACAGACATCAGCAGATGGCTTTGGTCTATCTGATCGGAACCAGCCTCTCTCTGCTCTTGGCCATGGCCCTCATTCCGGTATTCGGTCTTGACGGTGCTGCTTTGGGGCTGCTGGTCATTGACGTAGCCATGATAATCTACGTGGTAAGAAATTCCCTGAAGCTCCTGAACGACAGGCTCGGCGACTTTCTTCGAAGCGTGTTAGTTCCCCCTTTTTATCTCTTTTACCTGCGTAGAGCAGGCCGCTGACGGCTATTTCCATCGGGTATATTAGTCGGAATTAATGCAATTGCCAATGATAACTGTTCGTGATCGACTATATTAGGTAAGATACGGATGAATTACATACGAACTTTACATCGTTATAGTCATGGTATAACTCTCCGGGCTGATTTACTCTATGAATTGAAGCGGGCGAAGCGGGCGTCGGATTGGATTTGCCATCACTATCATCGCCTCTGCCGGGATATTCTCCGTTCGCCGACGGGAGAAGAATGTTTTATCCGTCTCTTACGGTTTCTTTCGCCGGAAGAATCGTGTCTCCTTTTTGATATTGGTGCGAATACCGGATATTGGCTGGAACATTTTCTTCGATACTTTCCCCAGACGGAGGCCGTCGGATTCGAACCAACGCGGAATGCTTGCGAGCAGTTGCAGAAACGGTTCTGGAATAATAAAAATGTCATCATCTATAATGTCGGCCTATCGGAGACCAAGGGTGAGGCCGAAATTCATATCGCAAGCGATTCGACATTCTCATCGCTCTATGAATATGACGAAGAACGGTCGTTTTCAGGTTTGGAAACGATTGCGCTCACTCCGTTCGATGAAAAAGTCGGGGACGAACTCCTTGCGCGTCCCATGACGAAAATTGTAAAAATTGATGTCCAGGGGCATGAAATGTCAGTCTTGCGGGGAATGAAAAAAGGGCTGGGGAAGATTGACATCATGATTCTGGAGACTTCGTTCCTTCCCGAATACAAAGGATTGGATCCGAGTTTTCCGAATATTTGTGAGACTTTATATCATCATGGGTTTTATCCGGTTATGTTTTTTGATTACGGCAGAGTGAAAAGTCCCTATGCAATCCAGCGTGACGTAGTTTATACCAAGGAACCGCATTTTCAGAAAGTTATGCAATGGTAGCTATGCAGCGACACATTGACGGTGAGACATTAAGATGCGGTGTTTAGTCTTAGGTGGCGCTGGATTTATTGGCTCCCACATCGTGGATGCTTTGCTTGATCATGGGCATGAGGTACGCGTCTTTGACCGGAACAACGTTGACACTCGAAACCTCGTGCAAGCGCTGCCAAGGATTGAACTCGTCAGAGGAGACTTTCTGAATGAAGACGATCTGCGTAGCGCTGTTGATGGAATTGATGTCGTTGTGCATTTAGTAGGCACGACGCTACCAAAATCGTCAAACGATAATGTGGTCTATGACATCGAAACCAATGTTGTAGGTACTGTAAGGCTTCTCAATCTTGCAAAACATGTGGGGGTTCGCAAGATTGTATTCGCGTCTTCAGGTGGCACAGTGTATGGTTTTCCTCAAATACTTCCGATTCCAGAGACGCACCCGAATGCGCCCATATGTTCTTATGGCATCACCAAGCTAACCACGGAGAGATACCTCCACCTTTATCACTACCTATATGGCATGGACTATACGGTTCTCAGGATCGCTAATCCGTACGGCCATAGGCAGAATCCAGCCTCTGGACAAGGGGCGGTAACGACGTTTTTGTGGAAAGCGCTACGAGGTGAGCCTATAAATATCTGGGGTGATGGCACTGTCGCCAGGGATTACCTACATATTGATGACCTCGTTAAGGCATTTGTGCGTGTGATTGAAGGGCCAACCCCTTCAAAAATATACAATATTGGGAGCGGGAAGCCTCTTACGCTAAACGAAATTCTTAAAGTCATTCATGAGGTTACTGGCGTTCAACCATTGGTTCACTATACAGATGGGCGTAAGATGGATGTTCCTGTGAATTATCTTGATCTATCACGTGCAATGGATGAACTGGGGTGGTCGGCAACGTTCGACATCAAGGATGGTATTTCCCGCACGTGGGCTGCTCTTAAGCTTTTAGAGCCTGTCTAATGATAATTATTTCTAATGGTCATTCGAAGTTTATTCTCGGAGCTGCTGCGGCGGAAGTTCAAAAACGTGGGCTGCTTATGGGGTATATAACCGCAGGCTACCCGAGCAAACATTTCAGACGTTGGGTGAATTTCTTTGGTTTAAGCCGGCTTAGATCTGTGCGTAGGTTACTCGGTAGAGAAGAGGCAATTCCAGCTCATCTAGTGCATCCATTATGGATGTCCGAGTGGCTTAATCAAATTTCTCAACTGGTTCGGCAAGTTGGCAAAAGTTCCACACTAGCAGAATTTATTAGCGATTACGCGTTGAGGCTTTACGGATTTCAGGCGGCTGGCATGGTTCGCGATATGCCGGCCAAGATATATCACTACCGATCAGGCTATGGCCACCACTCTGTTAGGGCAGCAAAAAAGAAGGGAATGATTACGCTATGTGATCACTCCATTGCACATCCGGCGGTTCTTCAATACCTGATCGAGAATGGTGGCCAACTTCCTCCTAAGGGCCAAAGAGGGCCGATGACGAGGTTCTGGTCGCATGTACTGGAGGATATCGAACAGGCGGATTTTGTCATTGTTAATTCAGACTTTGTCAAAAATACGTTCACACATCAGGGCTGGCCGGAAGAGCGCGTGCATGTTGCTTACACGGGGGTTGATCAGGAGTTTCTGGATGCCGTTCCCACCAGATCATCATATTCTAATGATCGGACTCCGTTGAGGCTCCTTTTTGCGGGAGAGTTTGGTCCGCGAAAGGGGGCCGAGGTTTTGATACGTACTATGGAGAGAATTTCGGATCTACCGTGGTGTCTTGAGGTCATCGGTCAAGTACATCGGGAGATCCACCGTAAATTCGAAAGCTTTTTTCGCGATACGAGAGTGAGGTGCACCGGAACTCTTCCGCGACTGCAATTGGCTGAACGAATGAGTGAGGCAGATGTGTTTGTTTTCCCATCCCTCGCAGAGGGATCGGCACGCGTAGTCTTTATGGCACTGGCCTGCGGTTGCTATGTCATCACCACACCAAATGCGGGATCGATTGTCGAGGATGGGATACACGGCCGGCTGATACCTCCGGGAGACGCTGAGGCGCTGAGCGAATCCATTGCTTGGGCTATGGTTCATCCTGCGGAGGTGGCTGAAATCGGGTGGCAGAACGCTCAGCTCGTCCGCAGCCACTATCGTCAGCGGCACTATGGTGACAAAGTGTTGGAGCTTTACCATAAACTCGCCGACAAATGACATCTGACTGGTCGCGCAGAGAATAGGGCAGTATGTGTGAAGTATACGAGCAAAACATGTTTTTTATATTAAGTTCCGGGGAATCCTCAAGGCCATGAAACTAATAACGGAAATTGCCATCCCTTTTCTTTTGGGGATTTTGGGTTTTATGCGGATCGAAGTAGTCGGAGTATTGGCGTTGAATGAAATTCTGCTCTTGGTCATCGCTCCTTTCTATCTCAACCGCGCCCGAAGGGTGCTCCGGCTTCCGGCATTCAGGTCAATGTTTCTTTGGGGTCTGGCCTATTTATTTAGTCTCATTGTCGCAGATTTATATCGGGATACGCCGGCCCATGACTTTTTGCGCGGCTGGGCCAAAATAGGAATAACGTTGTGCAGTTTCATATTCCTTGTTCCGATCCTTTTTGCCAATAAACGGGCCCTGCTGGGCTTTCTCATTGGCTGGTTTCTGTCTCCGTTTGCCAGCATTATTGCGTACGGAGTCCAGTGGGAACTTTATAAGTTCTACATCGGTCCGCCGATTTCTGTGGCGTCATTCCTTGCCGTAGGTTATGCCCATCGGTATTTGCGAAAGGTTACTCATTTCACGCCTTTTTTGGCCAGTGGTATGGCCTTGCTGCAGAACTGCCGATCGCTTGCAGGGACAACACTATTAGCCCAAATAGCTAATTTGCTCGCTATTCGTCAAAAGTCGCGCCACGCCGGTGGCGACCATTCTACTGCATCAGGCAAGGCCAGATTGATTTTCATGTATTTGTTTTTCTTGCTTGCCGGACTCGGCATTTTAGAGTTCTATAGATACGCTGTGGTGCGGGGATTTATGGGAGAAGAGGCGCAGACAAAATATGAAATGGAGACCGCGTTTAACCGTAGTGGAGGATTCACCCCTCTAGTTGGCCGATGGGATCATCTTTATACATGGCCGAAGATTTTCGAGTCACCGATTATCGGATACGGTTCCTGGGCCAAGGACATTGATTATGTTGTGAGCCGGGCAAAAGAACTTGGCATGAATCCAGCAATGCTAAGGATTGAGGGCGAATACGGGTTAGTCCCAGCTCATTCCCACATTACTGCCGGATGGCTTGAGGCGGGCATATTCGGCGGTATTTTTTGGATTGTGGCACTGTGGCGGACAATCAAATTGCTCGTCAATGGAAGCACTGCGTCTATCGGGCGACTTGCACCATTAATGACTTTCCTCTTAGTCGGTTTCGTATGGGATTTGCTTTTCTCTCCCTATGCCGGCGAACGCCGCTTGTGGAGCGGTTTCATGGTGGCATGGATTGCCTGGACGGACACGCAAATGCATCGTGTGGGATAAAGCCATCCAACCCGGACCGAGTTAATTCAATCACTATCGCCTAAAATTGAAAGATGGTAGTGTCAACTCAATCGCATACGATCTGGCACCCAAAAGGGCTAGAGCAAAACAGATGATCCAACCTAACACTTTCAATTATCCCCGTATCACTGTCGTTATGCCTTCCTTCAACCAAGCCAGGTACATCGAAGAATCCATCCAATCCATTCTTGACCAGAACTACCCTAACCTGGAGTTTATGATTTTTGATGGCGGTAGTGCGGACGGTAGTCAAGAGATCATCGAGCGCTATGCCGACCGTCTGACTTACTGGCACAGCCAGCCGGACAAGGGCCAGACCGATGTCCTCATCCAGGGTTTTGATCGGGCAACCGGAGATCTTTTAGGCTGGGTAAACAGTGACGATGTACTATTGCCCGGATGCTTGCAGACCATAGCTGGTGCTTTCGTAGCTCGGCCACATTGCCGCTTGTTCGGGGGCAACTATGTTCTCATCGACGCAATCGGCAATATCATTCGATGTACGCGCCATCCAGCCAACCCGGTCCGGTTTGCGAAATATTGACTTCTGGTAGGCAACCAACCTGGGAGTTTTTTTAAACCAGAAGATTATGAGGCTGTGGGAGGGCATAACCGAGATCTCCATT
>CAZUXO010000330.1:0-3240 GCA_964624325.1 uncultured Dehalococcoidales bacterium | reverse complement strand
CCAATGATAGGGGGTTTGTTATGGAAGCTCGAAGGACAAAAGCAAAAGGCCCGTTGGCAAAGGTACTGGTTAATGATGTTAACTTGCGTACTGGCGACATGGTGGTTGAAGAAACCACATCGGCAAAAGTCAAACCCATTTCCACCGAGGCCGGGAAGCACCTTAGGAGGGCTGCCCCCGCCACTCCAGTGGTTATATTGGGGCTCCATAACGTACCGCAAGTGGGAGATTCTTTAACCGTAGTTACCGGTGAGCGTCAGGCTAGGGTTCTAGAAGAAGCGCATCTGAAAGAAGCGGCCCAAGTTGTAAAGCCTGTCAGTTTGTCTAATATATTTGATCAAATAAACACAGGTCAAGTAAAAGAATTACCCATCGTACTAAAGGTGGACGTTCAGGGAAGCATGGAACCCATAAAAACATCTTTGGAGCGATTGAGTACCTCAGAACTCAAGGTAAACACTGTACATGCCGCGAGTGGTAATGTTAATGAAAATGACGTTAACCTGGCTATCGCCTCAAAGGGTATTGTAATTGCATTCAATACCGGCATTGAATCAAACGCTCAGAAACTGGCCGATTCTGACAGCATAGACATTCGGCCATATCGTATCATTTATGAGCTTATTGATGATGTTGAGCGGGCCCTCAAGGGCTTGCGCGAACCAGAGTTCAAAGAAGTCATTGACGGACGTGCGCAGGTTAAAGAAGTCTTTCCTGGTGCCAAGAAGACGCAGATTGCCGGACTTTATGTTGTTGACGGTAAGATTAGACGTGACTCGCAGGTTAGGGTTAAGCGCGGGGAAAAAGTCGTCACCGATACTACCGTCCTTAGTTTGAGGCGTTTCAAAGAGAACGTGCGTGATGTTGCTACTGGATATGAATGTGGTATTGGCCTTAACAACTTTAACAGCTTCCAGGTGTCCGATATCCTCGAGTTTTATCGCAAAGAGAAGGTGATAATATAAATGGCTTATCGTCTGGAGCGACTCAACAGCCTCCTAAGACGTGAGTTGAGCGATCTTCTTCGTCTGGAGGTAAAAAATCCTCGACTTTCTTCAGTGTTGATTTCTATCACTGGCGTTGAAATTGCTCCCGACTTGAAGTACGCCAAAGTTTTCGTTAGCAGTCTGGGTGGGGTTGAAGAAAAGGGGATTGTGCTATCATCCCTTCGTGGCGCTTCGGGGTTTTTGCGAGGGGAACTTGCCAAAAATTTACGTATGCGCGTAGTTCCAGACCTCGATTTTCAATGGGATGAGTCTATAGAACATGGCGCTCATATTCTGGAACTGTTGGACAGGGTCAAACCTCCACCAGATATAACCTAGGTATGGATGGCGTCCTCAATATCTACAAATCTTCAGGGCCAACCTCTTTCGCAGTGGTAGCCCAGATCAGAAGGTTGTTGAGCGAGCCAAAAGCCGGGCATGGCGGCACTCTCGATCCTTTGGCCAGTGGTGTATTACCCGTATTACTTGGGCAGGCTACACGCTTGGCTGAATATCTTATGGAGTATCCAAAAACCTATCATGCTTTTGTCGAGCTTGGTGTTTCCACTGACAGCTATGACGCGGAGGGCATGGTTACTGGAACCTCAGATATTTCAGGTATAACTGCAGAAAATATTTCGGAAGCAATGAAACGTTTTAGGGGAGAAATCTTGCAAACACCCCCTATGTATTCAGCCCTCAAACATCAAGGTCAGCCACTTTACAAGATAGCCCGGCAGGGAAAAAATGTTGAAGTTGAGAGCCGGTTAACTTCGATATACCGTTTTGAACTAGTTGCCTTTGATCCTCCGTATCTGACTTTCGACGTAGATTGCAGCAAAGGCACGTATATTCGGTCAATAGCGCATGACTTGGGTGTGGCGCTTGGTTGTGGGGCCTATCTCAAGGGACTGATACGTACCGCCTATGGACCGTTAGACATAAAGGATGCAGTGACGTTCGAAGCTCTTGAAAGAATCGTCACAGTGGGTACCTCGCACGATGTGATTCAGCCGATGGATATGGTACTTTCACTTTGGCAAAAAATCCTTCTATCAGACCAACAAGAAGAGTTGGTGCGGCATGGGATGGGCCTGTTGCTGGATGTTGGGTATGAAGCAGCAGGACGCCTTCGGGCTTACGATACAACAGACCATTTCATAGCTTTACTCAAGTTTGATGTTGAGAGCGGGTTTTGGCGTCCGCAAAAGGTGTTTCATCAATCTGGATTATTGCAAGAAAAGAGGCCTAACCCTTGACAATCAGCCTTTTAACGGGTATATTTCAACGGTTGTCTGAGGGATGTTTGTCTTTTATTTCGGGCGTAAGTCCTGGAGTTTTGTTGTTCAGGAGGTAGATTCAAAATGGGAAAAATTAATGTTGCCATAATCGGTGTCGGAAACTGTTGCTCTTCGCTCGTGCAAGGGGTTACTTTTTACAAGAAGGCCAAGGATGTGGATTTTATCCCTGGTTTGATGCATGTTAACCTTGGCGGATATCACATCAGTGACATCAATTTTGTGGCTGCTATCGATATAGATAAAAACAAGGTTGGGAAGGATTTATCGCAGGCTATTTTGAGCAAACCAAATAACACCATTAAATTCGCCGACGTTCCCAATCTGGGAGTCAAGGTGGAGCGCGGTATGACGCATGATGGTTTGGGGAAATATCTTTCCCAGATTATTGAAAAGGCTCCCGGTCCCACCGCCGACATAGTCAAAATACTCAAGGATACCAAAACCGATGTGGTTGTTAACTATCTGCCGGTAGGCAGCGAAGAAGCTACCAAGTGGTATGTCGAACAAATACTGGAAGCTGGTTGTGCTTTTATTAACTGCATACCGGTATTCATTGCTCGCGAAAAATATTGGCAGCAGCGTTTCGAAAACAAGAACTTACCCATTATCGGCGATGATATCAAGAGTCAGGTTGGCGCTACCATTGTGCATCGGGTATTGACGCGTCTTTTTATGGACCGCGGCGTCAAGCTTGAGCGCACTTACCAGCTCAACTTTGGGGGAAATACTGACTTTCTCAACATGCTGGAGCGAGAGCGCCTTGAGTCCAAGAAAATTTCCAAGACTAATGCTGTCACCTCTCAGCTCAACTACAAGATGGACCCCGATGATGTTCATGTGGGTCCCAGTGACTATGTACCATGGTTACAGGATCGCAAGTTTTGTAACATTCGTATGGAAGGTCGGACTTTCGGAGATGTACCACTGCTTCTTGAAGCAAAGCTCGAGGTGTG
>CAZUXO010000329.1:0-2639 GCA_964624325.1 uncultured Dehalococcoidales bacterium | reverse complement strand
GGGGGACTGGACGACCTGATAGACGCCGTAGCCGCCAGTGAACAGGCCAAGGCGCTCGAATCCGACACAGTATGAAAACCGGCGGGGTTCTGGCCATGGTGCAGGAGCGGCTTAAGTGCGCGGGAGTGGTTGAAGACAGGCTTGAGGCAGAACTCATTATGAGACATGTTTTGAACCAGAATGCAGTTGAACTATTTTTGGCAATTGAAAAAGAGATGGGTGATTCAAAACAGCGATTCATCCTTGAGATTGTTGATCGGCGTTTGAGTGGAGAACCGCTGGCTTATATCACTGGCGCGCGTGAATTCTACGGGCTGAAATTTGCCGTAAATCCAGATGTTCTCATACCCCGGCCCGAGACGGAACACCTGGTTGACAAGGCCATTGAATTGGCTGAACAGTTACCACTGCCCGTCATAGCCGACATCGGGACAGGGAGCGGGGTCCTTGCGGTGAGCCTGGCTAAGAGCCTGCCTGCTGCCAGGATTTACGCCGTAGATATTTCCTCAAAAGCGTTGAAAACTGCCCGGTATAATGCTGAACAATATCAAGTTGAGGGCAGCATCAAGTTTCTTTTGGGAGATTTGGCTGAACCCTTGCCTGAGCAAGTAGATATTTTGGTTGCCAACATGCCTTATGTAAAGTCAGATGATTGCGCAATCAGCCATGAACCTCATTTAGCGCTGGACGGTGGTGTTGACGGACTGGCTGTCATTGAAAGGCTGTGTGCAGGGCTACAAAACAAGTTGAAGCCTGGCGGGAGTGTGGTGCTGGAGATTGGACAGGGGCAGGAAAAACGCGTAAAGCAATACCTGGCGGCAGCTTTGCCTGGTTGCTGTATTGAAACGATTAAAGATCTGGCGGGCATCGAACGGGTAGTGTGCGCCTGTGTGCAACCCGCAGCAACGGTATAAACTGAAGTACACTGAAACTAATTTAAAAGGGGCGGGTTCTAAACCCGCCCCTAAAGTATTAAGCGGATTCTCGATCGGTGCTACTTTAATGCTTCCTGTTCTTTTTCAGCCTGGCGGTCGGCGATGATTTTCTGAGTGATATGCGCTGGCACCTCTTTATAGTGGTTGAATTCCATGGTATAGGTGCCACGCCCCTGGGTGATTGACTTTAAATCCGTGGCGTAGCGCAGAACTTCAGCCATGGGCGCTTCGGCCTCGATGACGTTGACGGAACCGTCAGGGTTCATACCCATGACATGTGCGCGCTTGGTGTTGAGGTCGCTGAGGATGTCTCCGGTAAAGTCGTTCGGTACGCTTATCTTCATGCTCATGATGGGTTCAAGCAGGATGGGCTTGGCGTCCTGCATGCCCTGTTTGAGCGCCCCCGCCCCGGCTATTTTGAAGCACATTTCAGAGGAATCCACAGGGTGGAAGCTGCCATCAACGATGATGGCCTTGAGCCCCACTACAGGGAATCCCGCCAGAGATCCCTCTTTTGAGGCTTCCAAAACGCCCTTTTCCACAGCGGGTATATAGTTCTTGGGTACACTGCCTCCTACGACTTTATTTTCGAATACATTGGCACTACCCCGAGGCAGGGGTTCAAGATCAAGCACTACGTGACCGAATTGGCCGTGACCGCCGCTCTGTTTTTTGTGTCGGTATTCGGCGCGTGTAGACTGGGTAATACTCTCCCGATAAGGCACTTTGGGAGGAGTAAGCTCGACTCCTACACCGAATTTGCGCTGCATCTTCTCGCCGGCAACGGCTAACTGAGTGTCGCCCATACCGGACAGTATGGTCTCAGCCGTATCGTGGTCACGTTTTATATGCAGGGTCAGATCTTCTTCCGCCAAACGTGTCAGAGCTGAACCCATCTTGTCAAGGTCAGCCTTGGTTTTGGGATGCACCGCTACGCTATAAATGGGTTTAGGAAAGGTAAGTGAAGCCAGTTTGGCAGGTTTAGCCTGTGTGCCCAGTGTATCTCCGGTAAGCGTAATATTTAGTTTGGCTACAGCACCTATGTCTCCGGCTTCCACCCTGGTCACCGGTTCCTGAGTTTTGCCGCGTACTACGAAGAGTTGTCCGACACGCTCGTCGGCGTTCTGGTTGACGTTCCATATGTGCGTATTACTTTCTAACGTGCCTGAATAAACGCGGAAATAGGTCAACTTTCCGACATAGGGGTCGGCGGTTGTCTTGAACACCAGCGAAGCCAAGGGGCCGCTGGCCAGAGGCTGCAGTTCCTTGATGGTGGAATCTTCGGCAATAGCGATTTTACGCTGAACCGGAGACGGAAGATAGCGCTCAATGGCTTCCATAAGTTGTGTGATTCCTATCCCATGCAAACCCGAACCCGTCAAAATAGGGACAATCTTACCGGCGGAAACTGCCTGGTGCAGCCCCTGGATAATTTCGCTTGTGCTGAGCTCTTCACCGCTCAGATACTTTTCCATAAGGGTATCGTCGGTTTCGGCCACCACTTCGATCATCTTGCTCCGCAGGGCTTTGGCCTGTTCCGCCAGATCTGCCGGTATTGCACTTTCCTGGGCTGGCGAGCCGATAAAGGCTTTCATGGAAATAAGGTCGACTATCCCATTAAAGCTGGTATGCGTCCCAATGGGTATTTGAAGCGGGATGCATTTTGAGCCAAAACGCGCCTGAAACTGCTCGACAGTCTTATTG
>CAZUXO010000328.1:0-6268 GCA_964624325.1 uncultured Dehalococcoidales bacterium | reverse complement strand
GGAAACTATTTCAGCGTCCATTGTTTCTACTTTTGCCGATCGTGACATAGCTATTCTGAAATTTGCATCGAATCGTACCAATTTTCCATTTGCTAACCTGGGATCATCTGCCAGTACCCAAATAGGCGAGGAAGTGGTGGTGGTTGGGTATCCTTTTCCTGACAAGCTGTTTGGTCAAACGACCTTCACTAAGGGTATCGTTTCCGCATTCCGGACATTACATGGCTTTAACTTCATACAAACTGATGCTGCCCTGAGTCCGGGCAATAGCGGAGGTCCTCTAATAAACGTTAAAGGCGATGTCGTTGGTATTAACACTAATCTGGTGCGTGAGTTACTTCAAGATTTTACAGTCGGAGAAGGATTAAACTTCGCCGTTCCTATCGATGAAGCCAAGCCTCTGATCAAAAACGCTACAGCAAATTAATTAATCCGGAATAACCCGGTTTTTCATGACGGCTGGGGAGTGCCTCATTAGAACATGGTGGAAAGCAGGACGCAATGTGCAAAGCAAGGATATTCCCTGTACCAAATAATCGCCGATTGAGCTAAGTGTGTTCACCGCAAGATTATATTTTTCGCCTGAAGTCCTTGGCTACAAAGAACTTTTGCGCTATTATATTAAGGATGGTTTCCAGTTCGGCAAATTCCGGAGTAGTCGATTTCAACAGGCATCCGAAGGTCCAGGGAAGAAGGAGCATACGTAAAGCACCGGGCGGATTAAAACGAAAAACGAATCGCACGAAGAAGGCGTGCCTTTGAAAGGGCATTCGTTTCCCAAAATATTAATATTAGTGAGATGTCGCCGAATCGCTCAAAGGTTGGCTTTATCACTCTCCCTTGAGATTTCAACCATGAGGCTCAAATCATGCTTATTTTTACCATGGTCCCGGGGTATAATACTTTAGTGACAGACAAATAGTTATGAGAATGACCCAAAAAGGTATTGACATGCGGGAACAAAAGGGCTATTCTAGTGCCTAGCATACTTTCGGGAGGGTTATGATGAAACGGTTGCGAACCAAATTGTTCTGCGTGCTAGCCACTCTGGCAGTCGTTAGTTCCGTGTTTATGACGACTGGAGTTGTGCAGGGGGCTATTGGCGGTTCTGCTGATGCTTGGGCTTGGGCCGATGGCGATTTGGGCGATGAATATGCCGACGCTAGCGGTTCTGCTTACGCGAAGGCTAAGCTTAACGCAGATGGCGTAGATGTATATACTGAGATAGACGGTACGCAAGCTGGTGCCAGGTCAACTGCTATCATCAGTGCCACCACATCCGATAACGATAGTTATGCTGAAGCTTATGTCGATGTATATGAAACCGGGTACGGCTGGATAACCGGCACCGGCGATGCTACCGCCTCGAATGGCGGATACGCCGACGTCGATATGGATGGTTCTGTTACTCAATTCGATGGTAGCGCGCCTCTGACAAAAGTGAATATGACCGGCACTGCCACCGCCGATGGTTTTAATGCCAACGCTTACGCTACTGTCGGTAGCGGTGTTGATGCTTGGATCGCTGACAACTCTAGCGGTGAAATAAACATCAATGCCACGGCGACAGCTACCGGTGACTGGGCCGATGCCAATGTAAGTATTGATGACGCTCACATCTATAATCATTCTTCAGGCATTATCGATATTTTTGCCACGGCGACGGCTACAGGTGACTGGGCCAATGCCAATGTCAACATTGTGGACGCCAACATCGAGGATTATTCCTCAGGCGTTATCGATATTTATGCTACGGCCACCGCTACCGGTGAGGATTCGGATGCCAACGTTTCTATAGGTTATGCGGACCAATTCTCCATTGTTTCTTATTTGTACTCTTACGGTGGTGTCTCCATTTATGATGACTCCAGCGGCACTATAAACGTCACCGGCATTGCTTCGGCTACAGGTGACGATGCCGAAGGAAACGTTGAAATTGACGAGGTTTATATCTCCGACTATTCTTCAGGTACCATTGGTATAGTCGCTACGGCCAAGTCTACGGGCGAATGGGCCGATGCCGATGTTTGGATTGGAGAAGTGTTCGTTGGCGGAGATTCCTCGGGTACCGTTACTGTTGTAACCAATGCTACAGCCACCGGTCATGATGCTGATGCTTGGACTGACATAGGTGAGGTTGGTGTCTGGGACTATTCATCGGGTTCAGTCAATTTTGTCACCAATGCTACAGCTGACGGCTATGATGCTTATGCTTCGGTTGACGTGGACTACGCGGGTATTTTTGACGGTGGCACAGGCGGTGTTGCCGGTACTCATTTGACAAATCGACCTTTCGACAACTTCTTCCATGTAGCGCCCAATACTATTGTTGGTGCCTTTGATTTTGCTGCCAATGCCACCGCCATCGGTGAAGACGCCTGGGCACATGTTGACATCTATGATGTCGAAATCGACGACAATTCTTCTGGGACAGTCGCGGTTGTAGCTAATGCCACCGCTATCGGTGATGCTGACGCCCAGATTGAGTTTGAGGATATCGGACTGTGGAATGAAAATGACGGTACGGTAAACGTGGTTGCCAACGCTAACGCCACAGGTGAGAGTTCCGACGCTTATGTTGGGAGCGACGGGTCCGATATAGGTTTTGACCATGATGGTTCCGGTGTGATCGATGCCGTCTTGACCGCTAATGCCACAGATGGTGGGCATGCCTATGCTGACGCCAATGTTGAGATAGAGACCGGGTCGGGCACGTTCATAACTTATTCCATAGCCAACGCTGATGGAGACGGCAGTTATGCCTCAAGTACGGTAGATATCCAGCAGGCTCCCGCCGCTGGCGCCTACATCGCAGCTGACGGCGACGCCAATGGTTTCGCTATCGCCTTCATGATAGTTTTCGGAGACAACAACGTCTGGGCTATAACCTGGTCCAATACCAGCGGCGGAGGTTCAGCCGAAGCTGAGGTCGGGTCTGATATTGACGGAAACGCTTGGGCTTGGGCAGATGTAGGTTTCCAAATCCCAGCCTAGAAACTTCTTTTGAAGCTAGTTAAAAACGCAGGGAGGGCTAAACCCCTCCCTGCGTTTTTTGTTTTGACCTCCTACCGTATTGGGTGTCTTGGAAAGTATGCCCATTTACTGAACGGAATCGGGTTCCTTTTAACACTGAGGTACTATAGAGAGTTGCTACAGAAGGATGCCATAAGGGTGCAACTGCCCAATGCTACGCCCAAGAAGATTTTACACGAATGCAATTAATGGGGATAAAAACAAGCGCGTCAACTCATCCTGACCAGCTTCCAGGCCAGTATCTCGCATAGGACGGTGATGTCTTCGGTAGGCAGGTAGCCCTTGATGGAGCTGTCGAAAAGGATATTCCCTTCAGGGGGCAGGTCCTCGTCGCCCAGCCACAAGGTGAATGTAAGCGGCACGCAGGGCAGGGCTTTCAGACTGAAAGAAAAATCGCCTGTTTTGGCCTTGATCCCCCCGATTTCTCCGGCAGCGGTCATCAGAGCTTCCGGGCTGTTGGCAAACTTGTCCAGGAGCGGCTTGATTGCCCGCTTGACATAAGTGGGATAATAAACAGCGCCCTCATGTAATTCCTTAAATGTGATAAGTCTGACTGTAGCAGGGCTGCCGTCAGCCGTGTTGAGGTAATGCAGGATTATGAGCTTGTCGCGGGGAGACAGGGTTTCCCCATTCACAGCGGATACCTCTACATCCGGCAGGATGACACGGCAACTCTGGCCCAGTTAATCTAGCGAGATTACCTCCCTTCCTGCTTCCTCTGCCAGTGTAGAGCCGCTCCTTTGGCACAGGGAGAGAAGGTCGGTGGTTTCCTTCAGTTTCTGCCCCGCCATGTAGTAGGCTTGCTGATATGCCTCATCGAAACCGCGCCGGGCGGGTTGGCCGGTGGATGGTGTGTCCATAGCATTTTAGTTCATTGCGAGTCCCATCGGGACACGGCAATCCCGTCTCCTTTTATCAATCTTAGCAGAACGAAGAATAAGAAGAAGAGGCTACGAGATTGGCAAGGCTTGCAACGCAAGCCTTGCATCAAAGACAAAAACTACGCCTCTAGCCAAGCATTGGAGTAAAGCGCCTCGCCGGTAAGCACGCGCACGGTTTTGACGTATTTGGCTTCCTCCGCTCGGAGGGCAGCCACGTCTATCGGTTCTCCGTCCATGGCCTTGTAGATGAGGGAGACTAATTCTGGTTTCTTGCCGCGTGCCATCTGGATCAGTTCTGTATCCAGGGCATCCACGATAGCCGCATACAGGCCGTAGCGCGCCAGCATCATCAGGTAAGTGCGGTTGAGGTATGGCCTGAGGTTGGATGGCGTCCCGTTAGAGACATTTGATAGTCCCACGATGGACTTGCAGCCCGGGGCGATTTCCGGCAGCATCTGCAGGAACTCAAGGCAGGACTTCACCTGGTTGATTTCGCCGCTCACGGGGGTGGCGATGGGGTCGATCCAGATGTCCTCGTTGGGGATGCCGGACCCGTTGAATTTATATACCAGGTCCACCGTCAGCATGCAGCGTTCGTTGACGTCGCGGGGCATCCCCTCGATGCCCCACAGCAGCCCGATGACCTCGGCCTTGTATCTGGCTACCAGAGGCAGGCCTTTTTCCAGACGTTCTGGCTGTAGCGAGACCGAGTTGATGAGGGCGCGGCGCTTGCAAAGCTTCAAACCGGCTTCGAGAGCATCCGGGTTAGTAGTATCGAGAGAGAGGGGTTTGTTGGTGACTTCTTGAACGGTTTGTACCAGCCACGGCATGAGTTCGGCACCCGTCTTTTTGGCCGGGCCGATGTTGAGGTCAAGATAATCTACATCGGCCTTATTCTCTTCAGTGGCCATCTTGATGACAGGCTCTCCCTGGCGTTCCTTCATGGCCGGGCCGATGGTCTGGGACATGATGTTTATGTTTTCGCCAATCAGTATCATAGTTACCTCACAGAATAAAATACTAAATTTTGATTTCCAAATCCCAATTTGGTACTTAGGATTCAGTGCTCAGGATATTCTATTTCCTATGCTTTCCAATTCCTTAGAAACGGGGGAATGTGGGCGCCTTCTCGGGGGCCAACCATTACCTGCCATCCGGGCAATTCCTCTTCCAATCCTCCGCTCTCAGATGCGATATATCCGGGAATTATGAGTTTGCGATGTTTCACCTTGTCGGCAATGCCGCATTTTTTTACCAGTGCCGCGATGTTGTCGGCCCCAAATTTGCCAGCAGCCCATGCTGTCATGACGGAGAGACCTTCGGTGTCCTTGATAATGAGATAGGCGGGAACGCGCGAGTTTTCAATCTCCCCGGATACAATGAAATACGTCAGTGAAAAATTAGATGTGATCATAACTGGCGAATTCTCGCCGGGCCCACCGATTTCATAGATACCTTCTGTCGTGGCCAGTGGACGTTGTGGGTCGGAATACAGGTTCATGCGTAATACCAGCAGCGGGAAAAGCGTCTCACCCTGGAAATCCGACATTACGATAATACCCCCATACTTCGCGATAAATGTGGCTGCCACCAGAGCTTCCTGCATGGGGTCATTTGTCATCTCGTTTGCCAGAACAATAGTTGGGAATCCCAGCGGTCGGAATTTTTTGTTAAGCGCCATCCGGCGTATCATCACCTGGTCATGCAGCGCCTGTTTGACCTTTCGTGCGCCAGAATCGAGAACAATATCCTTTACTCCGAGTTGAGTCAGTTTTTCCGTCAGTGCAGGCAACTCCTCTATATCTGAAGCTTTGGCAACGAGTGGACAGCCGGTCTCTTTGGCAAGTGCCGCCATCTTCTCGGCGTTATCCATTGTGGCTGCGTAAAGCAGGGGTTTCCGATCGGCGCAGATTTTCAATGCAGAAGCCATGATATCGGGGTTTGGTGTCATCAGGATGATACCGCACTCGCTCTCCGCCTTTACCCTGGATACCAGAGAATTGAATTTGGCGCTGTCCTGCGAGTCGCATCGCAGAGCCACTAATTCAGGACGCAGCTTGAGTCCGACCCTGACGTAAGAGAGCTCTTTGAATCGTTTGAGCCTTGCCCCGACTTCGGCATCATCCATGTTGTCGCTGATGTGGATTGCCATACCCGGCGGGTTCTCGAAGCGTTTCTCGTGCCGGAAGAGAACAGTTTCGTCGCCCACCTTTATTGTGCGCTCACCGCTCCTAATCACTCTGGGCTGGATAGGGGGCGCCGTGGCGTCTTCCAGTTTGGTTTTGCATTCGGCGGTTACGAAAGGTCAGGCAGCTAACTCGGCTTTACCGGCGGCCAAAACCATGCCAAATGCC
>CAZUXO010000327.1:0-4985 GCA_964624325.1 uncultured Dehalococcoidales bacterium | reverse complement strand
TCTGTTCAATTTCACGACGCTGTTTCGCATCCAGCGAGTCTAGATAACCTTCCCACGTGACAGGGAGTTCCATCTCAAAAGAAACATCTATCTGCGAAGAAGCTGTGGACTTGCCAGAACGTTGGGCTGCTTCAAGTACTTCACGCCCCGCTATCGATTCCGGTCTGAGAGTCTCCAATACCATGGACTTGACTCCATGACCGATAAGGTAGTCCAGAAAGGCGCGCGAGAAAGTGCCTTCCTTGCCTGGAACGACAATGAAATCTAGATAATCACAAACAGAGTTATCCCCGATAAAAGAAGCGACACCATCCTTGAGTTTTAATGGAGCGATTCCAATAATCTCGTCATTCTCCTGAACTATCAATACCTGTTCCTCGTAGCCTGCACCGAATACCCGCCACCAGCTAGCCATCCAGTCTGGCAGAGTGAAAATACTTGGCCATCGAAGTCTATTATTTTGGGGCAAATAGAACATCCCGAGGTTTTCCAGTTGTTCCTGCCATACCGATAAACCCATCCAACTACACTCCTGACTTTTCATATTACTCCATGCCATGACTGATAGTCTATATTTCCATATTCATGTATTCACTTAAGAATCCTCATAGCCCTGTGGTTTTTGTAACACGCGTTTGACAGGCATCACTAAAAACCATAGACTCAATACCGATATTCTTCGCAACTAATAAGTTAGAAAATGAGACATTGTTAAAGGAAGGAATACCCGCCGGGCACCTGTTCGGTATCCCCATTAAGCTGCATTATTCTTGGTTCATCATTTTCGCTGTAATGGTATGGATGCTCTCCAGGGACTATTTCCCGACAGTTTACCCGCATTGGAGCACGACCACCTCCATTTCCGCCGGAATCATCACTATCTTTCTATTTTTTATCTCGCTTTTAGCACATGAACTTATGCATAGCGTTGTGGCGCAGCGTTGCGGTATTCCAGTGAAATCCATTACCCTGTTTTTCTTCGGAGGAGTGTCACAAATTTCTGAAGAACCTCAAGCTGCCCGCATCGAATTTAGCATCGCAGTTGCAGGGCCCTTAACAAGCATCCTTCTGGGCACGATATTCTGGCTCATATGGTACCTGGTATCGCCATCTATTGATGTCATAACTGCCATTTCCTTTTGGCTGGGATGGACCAATATTTTTTTGGCTCTATTCAATTTTATGCCAGGTTTCCCCCTCGACGGGGGACGCGTGCTTCGATCAATCATCTGGTGGCGAACGGGCAACCTGCGCCTCGCAACACGTCTTGCCTCCTATATAGGACGCGGCACTGGGATTATTATTATTTTAGTAGGTGTCTGGCTGATACTTAACAATGAATGGTGGAGTGGAATATGGTTGGGAGCTATCGGGTGGTATCTTTCAAGTGCAGCTGCTAACATTTACGCTCATTTAGTCATGCGCCAAGCACTCGAAGGACACAAGGTGCGAGAAATACTCGGCGACGAGTGGATTTCCGTTGCACCTGACTTGAGCATCGAGCGATTGGTCAATGACTACATTCACCCGATGGCTCCCCCCTGTTTTGTCGTCGTGCGAGAAGAAATTACATTAGGTTTGGTCACACTGAAGGAAGTAACAAGCGTCCCACGAGAAGAATACGGGCGAGTTTTGGTAGCTCAAATTATGAAGCCAGTAGATAAACTTAAACGTGTCACACCCGATGAAGACCTCTCGACCGTAATGAACCTTTTAACCCAGAATGATCTCAATCAGGTGCTTGTTGTTGTTAACGGTAAGGTGATTGGCTCGGTTACGCGAGAGAATCTCCTTAAACCCATTCACCACGATGAATACAAACGATAATGAGCTATTGACGGACAGATGATTATTTGAATGCCACTAAAAGCAAGGGCAGGTTCAGTCGCCTCTTTCCTGGATGGTTGCTCCTTTTTACCCTAGGACATTTCAGCCATCATCTGCTTACCGCCCTGCCTATCCCGTTACTGCCCTTTATTCGCGATACCTTTTCACTGGATTACGCCAGGTCGGGGTTGTTGTTATCCGTATTTTCCGTTACCTACGGAATCAGTCAGTTACCCTCCGGTTGGCTGGCAGACCGGGTAGGGACACGCATACTGATGTCTATCGGCATCTGTGGTGTGGGGTTGGTCGGTGTTCTTATTGGCTTTTCGAGCAGTTATGCAATTTTACTGGCACTACTGGGATTGATGGGGTTACTAGGTGGAGGATACCACCCTTCGGCCCCACCTATAGTTTCTTCTACCCTGCCGGCAGAAAACCGGGGCCGGGCCATCGGTGTACACGCTGTCGGTGGCAGTGCCAGTTACTTCGTCGCCCCCCTCATTGCTGCTGCCACAGCTACAGCCTGGGGCTGGCATTCCTCGTTCCTGATGCTGGCGGCGCCGACGCTGGCATTTGGGGTTCTGCTGTACTTTTTAATGGCCAGGCGCAAACCTAAACGGCCTACAGACGTTGAGACAACTGAATGCAGCATCATACCTCGCAAAACGCAGAGTAGGCAAGACCTTTTAGCTTTTATGGCGCTTTCTAGCATCATCACGATAACGGTGACAGCGGTGATTTCTTTTTTTCCACTTTTGCTGGTGGACCATTTCGGAATGACCCGCGCATCTGCCGCTCTTACCATCGCCATAGTATATTTCACAGGCATCTTCGCAAACCCGCTTGCTGGATTTTTCTCTGACCGCCTGGGACGCATCCCGCTTTTGGTAACAGCCAGCCTAGGATTATTGCCGGTTCTTTTCTTCATCAACGCTGTGCCCAAGGGCTGGGGAGTAAACCTGATGCTTATCTGCATTGGCATAATAATTGCCATGACCCAGACCAGTTCTGAGTCGCACATCGTTGGAAACGTGCCAGAAAATAAATGCTCATCGATGCTAGGGATCTACTACTTTATAAACATGGCCGGAGCGGGTATTTTAATCCCCTTGCTTGGGGCGCTTATCGATGTAAGAGGCTTGCACTCCAGCCTCGTCATGGTCGCCATGCTGGTCGCATCATCAACATTGCTATATTGCTTCCGGCTTTTCACGAGAAACCGTAACTTTGCAAGGATTTGAAGTACCCGAACGCTTTTGTTAAGGCTCGCTCTTCTAAAATATTGGGAAGGAAGCAAGTTTAGCGGTGTCTCTGTCTGAAAGCCTCGTACATAACGAGGGCGGCGGCAACCGAGGCGTTTAGTGAACTAATTCTCCCGCACATGGGAATTGAAGCTATTACGTCACATTTTTTACGCACCAAATCAGCAATACCCGCACCTTCACCACCTATGACAATAGCTGTGGGTTGACCGTAATCCACTTTATCGAAAGTTATGCTGCCAGACGCTTCGATTCCGATCACCCAGACACCATTCTTCTTAAGTGTATCAATGGTCTGTGCGATATTGGCAACTCTTGCCACTGGAACGTATTCTATCGCCCCCGCAGAGGCTTTGGCAACGACAGTAGTCAATCCAACTTCTCTACGGTTTCGGATAATCAAACCGTGCATACCAACTGCATCTGCGGTGCGCATGATTGCCCCCAGGTTATGCGGATCTTCCAATCCATCTATTATGCAGTAAAGCGGCGGCTCCCCTTTATCCCCCGAAATCGAGAGCAGGGCTTCAAGGTTAATATACTCTTTCGCAGCAGCGTAGGCCAGCACTCCCTGATGTACCTGAGTAGAAGCATTTTTCTCCAGGATATTTCTGTCAACATACTCAAAAGGGATGCCACGCCGACGGGCTAAACCAAGAATCTCAGCAACTACCCCGTGCTTTTCGCTATCGCGGGCCAGTAGTATGCGGTTTATGGCACGCCCGGAACGCAAAGCTTCCAGAACAGGCTGTCTTCCTTCGATAGTGTCCGACATGAAGTTAAGAATAGCATCTCCACCTCAGGGGATACAACCTACGAGGGTAACAGAGCGGTAACGGTATCGCTATCCAGTTTACGCACCAACTCGGTTGCCAAAGTAACAGCATAGTCGAAGTCGTCACGGCGCATCATGGAATTATGGCTGTGGATATGCCGGGTCGGCACGCTCAGCACAACTGTAGGCACTCCAGTTTTATGAAGATGGATGGCACTTCCGTCAGTTGCTCCGCCTTCCATACTGGATATCTGGAAGGGAATTTTACGTTCCTTCGCCATGTTGATGATCATATCGCGCAGTTTGAGATTGGGAATCATTCGAGCGTCGTAAGCCAACACTGTGGGACCGCCTCCCATCTTGACTGAAGATTCCTCTGGTTTGATGCCTGGAACATCACCGGCAATGTCCACATCGATGACTATGGCCACATCAGGATTTACCGATTCAACGCTTGTGGTAGCGCCTCGCACGCCGACTTCTTCCTGAACGGTAGCGACGCCATATACGGTGTTTGGATGGCTTCCTGAAGCCAGATTCTGTAAAACCGAAATAACAATTGCTACGCCAGCACGATCATCGAACGCCTTGGCCAGATAGGTTTTTTGGGGACAGTCTAAAACGCAAAAGCCGCTTACAGGTGTGGCCGAGTCGCCAACACGCACACCTGATTGTTCAACTTCTTCTTGAGATGTTGCGCCGATGTCAATATACATCTCCTTTTTCTCTACCAACTTCTTGCGTTCTTCTTCATTCATCAGATGAGGCGGTTTGGCGCCAATGACTCCCATCACGTTACCTTTATGCGTACTGATTATGACGCGATGGGCCAACAATACCTGATTGGACCACCCACCCAGTGGTGTAAATTTCAAAAAGCCTTCCTTAGTTATGAGCTTTACCATAAAGCCAATTTCGTCCATGTGACCGGCTAACATGACACGAGGGTTTCTCGCAGCACCTTCTCTCCGGCAGATTAAACTGCCAAGCCTGTCCTGCGACATCTCCCCAAGCCTTTCAAGGTGTTTTCGGATGACCGCCCTCGCCTCGCTTTCGTAACCTGACACCCCGTTGGCTTCAGTGAGCTCTTTTAATAGCAGTTCGGTTTTATCCAAAATACA